>JAAZJV010000149.1 GCA_012800135.1 Clostridiaceae bacterium
ACGTCTTTTTGGTACTTAATATACTATCAGAGCTAAGCTTTCAGGGAACTGAGCTTTCAGGGCTGAGCTTTAAAGACTCTTCCACATTTCTTTTCAAAGTTGCGACTTTTTTCCGGCTTGAACAGGAGATTATGCGAATAGATTGGAGAGCAAAATAACCACGAGGATAGGTATCGCTATCCATTTAATCATGATTTCATATGCTCTCTTAGCACGAAATTTTCCTGACTTAAGAACCTCGTGTTCGATGTAAGTCGGTTTCACTACATGCCCCACTAAAATACAGGTAAATATTGCGATAATAGGCATCATGACTGAGTTGGTAATAAAGTCGAAGAAGTCGAGAAAAGCGCGTCCTAAAACTTGAATACCTGCTAGCGGGCCATATCCTATGCAAGATAAGGTGCCTAATAGCACTGAAACGCCTAAGACGGCCAAAGTAGCCGTCTTACGTTTTGCTTTTGTGACATCCATAACGATTGAAACGACTGCTTCCATAAGAGATATAGAGGATGTGAGCGCTGCGAAGAAAACCAAGATAAAGAAAACGGCGCCGACGATATTACCTGCAGGCATATCCGCAAAGACTTTAGGCAGTGTCACGAACATCAGGCCAGGTCCGGCCTGGGAGCGTATCAGCGAGGGATCACCGCCGCTATAAGCGACAACAGGCGGCACGATCATTAAGCCGGCTAAGAATGCCACAATAGAATCCAATGCAACAATTTGGGCAGATGATTTTTGCAAGTCGTCTTCCTGTTTCATGTAGGAACCATACGTAATCATAATGGCCATCGCTAGCGAAAGCGAGTAAAAAAGCTGTCCCAATGCCGATAGCAGTAAATCTGCAAAATCTTTAACTGATGAGATGAAGGAGAAATCAGGAACCAGATAATACTTAAGACCATCTGCAACGCCGGGGATGGTTAGTACGTAGATTGCAATGCCGACGGAGAGGATAACAAGCAAAGGCATCATGATTTTGCTTGCTATTTCAATACCTTTTTGAACGCCAAACAAGATGATTACAGCCGTTACGCCAAGGAAGATAAGAAACCAGAATTCGGCGTTATTGAGGAGTCCTTTACCTTCCATAGTAATGAATGAATTGAAATAATCTTCCGATTGCTCTGCAAGTTTTTGGCTTGAACCCACGATGAATTCGTAGCCGTATTTTGTGACCCAGCCCCCGATTACGCAATAGTAAGAGAGAATGATCGCCGGCACAAACATTGTCAGTACGCCGAGAAAAGAAAACTTCGGATGCATTGCAGTGTACGCTCCCATTGCAGACAATCTCGTGCGCCGGCCTATAGCAATTTCTGTAATCAACAATGACAGACCGAAAGTTAGGGCAAACAGAATATAGGCAAGAAGAAAAACACCACCGCCTTGCTTTGCCGCAAGGTAGGGAAATCGCCATAAATTTCCAAGACCGACCGCAGAACCTGCCGCCGCCAAAACAAACCCGATTCTTCCCGTAAATGATTCACGTTGTTGTGACATATATTCTCCTCATACGTTAACAGTTATTTCATCTTGAATTGTGTAGTTTCTGATCTGGTTTTGTCAATGACCTGCAAGCAATTGGTTACTTCACAACGTTGAGAGTGCAGAAATCTCCTCACAAGAAAGGATTGCCGAACGTAAATGCTATTATATGAGTCGTTATCCTCTAAAGCATATCAATGAAATCAACAAAAACA
>JAAZJV010000018.1 GCA_012800135.1 Clostridiaceae bacterium
AGGCATTAAAGCGATCTGGAATTTTTCTCCAACCATCCTCCGCGTGCCGGACGATGTCATCGTACAAAATGAGAATCTTGCTGCATCTCTCGCCTTGTTGAGCCGACATCTGAAAGCAGGAGGCCACATCGATCCTCAATCAAAGTAGAGCGTCAGCGATGAAAAGCGATATCCGACACATCCTCGTTATCGTTAACCCTGCTTCGGGACAGGCGCGGTCTTTGCGAAACGTTGAGATGTTCATTGACGCGCTTCACAACCTCGGCGCGACAACTCGTACCCTGCACACTCAAGGGATCGCCGACGCGCGTGACATCGCCACTCGAGAGGGCGCCAATTACGATCTTGTTATCGCATGCGGCGGAGACGGCACTCTCTCAGAAGTCGTCTCCGGACTTCTCGCGTTGGAAGCACCGCCTCCTGTCGGCTTTTATCCCTCCGGCTCCACTTGCGATGTGGCACGTACCTTCCGTCTGGCAACCGACCCTCAGGAAGCCGCTCAGAATATGCTTTACGGTCGCTCTTTTCCCGTTGATATCGGCACGATTTTGCGGGATAAGACTCCCATGAACCGTAACGATGACCATGATGACCATTCTGTTGACCCGGCCATGCTTCCGCGACATTTTACCTATGTCGCCGCCTTCGGGGCATTTACAGAAGTTTCATACGCCACCCGTCGTTCACTGAAGAAAACGTTCGGTCATATGGCTTATGTGTTAACCGGTATCCGATCGCTTCGACACATCCGCTCAGCGAGCACACGCGTAACCCTTGACGATCATGATTATTCCGGTGATTACCTCTTCGGGGGCCTCGTCAACTCGCGTTCCATTGGTGGCTTGGTTCCGCTTCCCGACGCTGTATTGGATGACGGATATTTTGATGCCGTCCTTGTCACCAAACCAAAATCTTTCCGACTTCTGTGGAGTATCGTCCGCAGCCTTCTTCAAGGAAAAGAGAACCCGCACATACTCCGTGTGCCGACGCGTAAAGCAGTTTTTCAATTTGAAAATCCTATGCCCTTTACGGTAGACGGAGAATACGGCGGCACGCGAATGACATGGGTCATTGAGAATCTTCCACGCGCCATCGAGCTTAGAATTCCCGCGACAGAGAAATGAAGGGAAGGAACAATCTATGACAATAGGTCGCAATAATCGCCCGCAAACACTATCTGATCTTATAAAACCGGCCAACACGAAACCAACTGACCAAACACGCCATGACCATGATCTTGGCTTTCTTCTACGATATGAAAATATCGCATGGTATGAGTGCGGCGTTGTTCGCATCCTCGACCGCCGCGTCTACCCGACAACATTGCGTTATGAGACGTGTGAATCGGTAGAAGACGTCGCGCGCGCCATCAAAGATATGGTGACCCAAAGCGCAGGCCCTTACACGGCAGCGGGAATGGGTATGGCACTTGCAGCGAATGCGGTAGCCGAAAAAACGAAAGTGAAACAGCTCGAAGCTCTACGATATGCGGCAGACATTCTTTCTACAGCTCGACCGACAACTGAACCGCGCATGCGACGCGTGACGGAAGGCGCACTCTGCGCGGCAGAAAAAGCTCTCGACGCGGGTAAGTCTGATTTGACCAATACCCTTTTCAACGTCGCCTTTAACGCTTTGGAACGCCGATATGCCAGAATGACACTTGTCGGTCAGTACTTTGTTTCCCTGCTTCCTAAAAAAGCGGTCGTCATGACGCAATGTTTCGGAGAGACAATCGTCGGCA
>JAAZJV010000150.1 GCA_012800135.1 Clostridiaceae bacterium
GCATGGGATTTGAACCCACGATGCCCCTTTCAGGGCATACGCGATTTCCAGTCGCGCTCCTTCGGCCAGCTCGGACAACCCTCCATAAAAGCACTGTATAAAAAGCGTTTCAGTTTTTCAACCGTGAACCGTTCAGCGCAACGGCATGATAACACTACTATTTTCGCTCTGTCAACGAAACCGATGCTTTTAGTTCCAAAAGGATAAAGTCGCTAAATGCCAATATATTAAGGACTGAGAACTGAATATATAAAATCTAAACGATATAAAGACTTGAATACAGCTCCGGGGCCTTTGCCCCGAAGCTGTGTATCAATTGGAGGAGAAAAGTATGAAAAGTGCGGTCTCTTTTGTTCCGCAAAATCATCATACTTTAAATAAATGACGAACATGATAATCAAATATGAATAAATGAAAAACAAAACGGGGCAAACGATGCATCTTTCATATAGGCTTATTACCGTTTAGTTACAATGACGCATTCGCCGCCCGTAGCGCTTGTATCGTTGCGTTTAACCGTGACACTGTATTACTTCTGTATAAAAAGAGTTAACGGCTGCGAATTCGTCCCCGGATGGCAAATCTGCAGCCTGTGACATTTGCACTAAAGCGTACAACGGCCTTTTCGCAATTATTATCGGAGACTATTAGTAATGTCGGCCTCATCTTTCGGATGGTTAATGGAAAGATCACCGGTCGGCATCGCGATGCGGAACGAAATAGGTTCCCGCGTCGACTTAAAAGAACGATCTTTCAAGTCAAGCACATCTGCGCGAATGTCACAATATTCATTGAAGAGTCGAACACCTTCTTCGTCGGAGATATCTTCATGTAGAACTAAGATCACGCGGTTGTGACTGAGATTGTGAATCGCCAAATTCTTTTCCGCTGAGATCGGTTGATCGACAACGTCCACAAAACGCTCGCTAATCTTTTCATATTGAGTTTTTTTGCGATTCATCATCGGAATCGTAATCGCGCAGAAAATCGCGGTGACAGCTAAGACGATGCCAATGATGGAGAGGAAAGCTTTCCGCGGAATACGAACATCGGGGATATCTTTTTTGGGAAGAACAAAGTCATCCTTTTTCTTTACAGCCGCAGCACCTTGTGAGAACATTACCGGGCCGCGCTGATAAGGCAATGGAACTAAGGACGGACCCGTGTAGGGCGGTTGAGGATCATTAGGGAAAGTAAACTCTTCAGGGTGCTGAAACGCCCGAAATGCCTCTTCATTATCGAAAACACAGTCACAAAAAGGGCAGTGTCCCTTCGACATGGAGGGATCAAGCATCAGTAATGAACCGCAATTAATGCATTTTCCTTCTTTCAGCGGCATATAATGAATCCTCTTTCTAAATAGTGGTCACGCATGCCATCTTATCATGAGAAATAAATGTCGGCAATGTATCTGATATTATTGAATTCGGATTTTAGGAAGAAAGGATCGCCTAGATGAACGACAAATCTACGGAGAGTTGCGACATGGCGTCGGAAGAGGATGCACGTTTCATGCTTGAAGCGCTTCTTCTAGCAGAAGAAGCTTCACGCCGTGGTGAAATTCCGATCGGGTGTGTCATTGTGCAAAACGGTGACATCATTGCCAGAAGCGGCAACACGCGGGAATATCGTCAGGACGCAACCGGCCACGCAGAGATAGAAGCAATCCGCGAGGCATGCCGCGTCACAGGCTTCTGGCGTCTCAACGACTGTGACCTCTACGTAACGCTTGAACCTTGCCTGATGTGTGCCGGAGCGATGATTCAAGCGCGAATTCGTCGTTGCTGTTTTGGCGCTTACGATCCGAAATCCGGCATGGCCGGATCCGTCGCAAACGTGTTCGCGTTTCCCTCCAATCATCGCGTTGCCGTCACAGGAGGTGTTATGGAGGAGGCATGCGGCGACCTTCTGCGCGAATTTTTTGCGAAACGGAGAGAGGAGCAAAAAAACACGCCTCAATAATCCATGCTATAGTGTATTAACTTCTTCATAAGATACAAAGGGAAAAATCCAACGCCTACGATGTCCAAACGACGTAAAAAACCGACAGAGCTGCAATCAAGGGGATGGCAAGGACGCCTCGTCTACGCTGTTGGCATGTTCTTAAGTCAACTGTTAATACGCCTGAAATATCTAGGACAGGAAAACCTTCCAAAAGAGGGAGCATATATCATCGCCGCTAACCATCAGACGATGTTTGACGGTCTGTGGATTATGGGAGGTATTCCTCAAGAACAACTCCCGCGCTTCTCCTGCATTGCCGGATCTGATCTCGAGCAACATTATGGCCTCACCGGTCGCATCATGTTCCGCGTCGGTAAAGCCATTCCTATCGACCGTGAGGGAAATCCTATGCGAGGGCTCGTACTCTCAAAACAACAACTTGAAAAAGGTGCGGTCATCATGATCCATCCTGAAGGCACAAGAACACATGACGGGCGACTTGGAGAGATGAAAAATGGCGTAGCCTATTTGGCTCGTAAAGCCGGTGTCCCGATTATCCCCACTTACATTGACGGAGGATATGAAATTTTCTCGCGCCATATGTCCGTGCCGCATCCCATCGATTGGAAACGCTTCCGTCGCAAAAAGATGACCATTGAGTTTGGCGAACCGATTTACCCTGAAAATTACTATAACAATGCGCAGCTCATGGACGTTTTGACAACTTATTTCAAAGAAAAAGAACGTGCAGCATTGGCTAAACGCGACACTTAAAGTTTCCACATATTTTGATCAGAGCAAAATTTGAATCATGTACGCTGTGCTATAATGTCGGCGCTTGCCGTCCGCGGTCAGTCGCCTTAGATAAGGGGTATTTCATGCGTTCAAAAAGTCAAAGCGCTCATGCACAAAAAATAGTTTCAGAGTGCGACGCAATCCCTCTAAGGCGTGCCATCGCAAAACATTGTCACCGCAACCTCAAGATATCTCGTCATCGAGGGCATAAGCACCTAGTTGAAGCACGTCTCACTAGTCAAAACAAACAACGCTCTTCTTGTCAACCGACCTCATCGAAAACACAATCACACGCTGCAGATAATATGGCGTCAACATTACTCGGGTACATAATTCGTCATGAACGCCGACTACAAAACCTGACACAATCGCAACTGACCGCCGCTCTCCAATTCGGCGCCAGCGCTCTGTCAACAATTGAAAATGGGCGCGCTTTCGCAAATATCGAGCGTACTTTTCGCGTCGTGCGATACCTTCAACTCGATGTTGCGAAAATCATTATTGCTGTCCGCGCCCAACTCACTTTTCACTCGATGCATCAGAAACTTCGCCGCCAAGAAGCTGCTGAGCACGATCACTTCCCTCACGGAACTTCGCAAGCAATACATCAATGGAAGGCACGCATTGCGGAAGAACATTCAGACAAGCCGTATGAATAGCACGAGCCATTACGGCACGCATAGGGAAATCTTGCATAGCGGCTAGTAACGGAAGCATTCCCTGATAAACTTCAGAGAGTATTTTATTTTCACGGTCTTGAGATTTCATCTTGACAACGCCGAAGAATTTGCGACCATAGTTATCATCGTCACGACAAATCGTCAAATAAACGTTGGCGGAATCGAAGATTGCCTCCTCCAAAAGTTCGGTGCGGTACTCGCCTGCTTCCTCCAGCGCATTTGTCAGTTCTTTTTGCTCAAAAAAACGGCAAAGTTCGAGACGTGCCCGGCGAACACGCCCTTTTCTTCGCACGTCTGCCGAATAAAGTTGACATGTCAGCCAAAGAAGTAAAAATCGGTCTCCTTCCCGCTCTTCATGTTTGAGCGGAAAGAAACGGAAACGCCGTAGGCTTTCTCCGACAAGATCAGATGGCTGTTTTACTTCTTTGTCGTTATTATTGACGGTCTGATCTTCTCCGAAATCGTATTGTGTCGAATCCAAAATGTGCCTCCTTTAATGCCGCTCTACCGGATGAACGAAGTGATTACATCTGGCGTTCGAAAATGCGGTCACCCTGTCTCTTGAAGTACACTAAGTATACGATAAGCGCAAAAACCCACGATACTGAATAATTCATGACCAAAACATCAAAAGTCCTAAAGAAAGGTAACACAGCAAGAATCCAAACCACTCTGACGCCGGACATCCCTATTGTAATGACCATAGGAAGAACCGACTGACCCGCACTGCGCAGAGTACCACCTAGAATTTCAGTTATTGCAAATAATACGTACGGTATGAGCACATAAAACATCGCCGTGCTTGCGTAGCGCATCACTTCATGATCATCACTAAACAAGCGCAATAACGGATAACGAAACAAAAGCAAAATCACGGCGTGCACAAAAACAACCGCAATTGAGAAAAGGATAATGCGAATAAGTCCTTTTTTTGCGCGTTCTTTCTTTTGTGCGCCGATGTTGGCGCTCATGAATGACATTGCAGTCAATGCCAAACCGTTAATGATAACGAAAACAAAACCATCAAGCCTGCCCGCCGCAGCAAGTCCCGCGATCGCCTGTTTGCCGAATTTATTGATGTTGCTTTGAACGAACACGTTGGACAGCGACATCACGCAGGACTGCAGCCCGGCGGGCACACCGAGTTTGATCGTCGGTTGCAGCACATCTTTGTGAAATCCAATGTCGCGCAAAAAAAGACGGAACGGTTCATGACTCATCATAAGGCTTGCCGTAACCAGTACGGCCGATAAGAATTGCGCGATAACATACGCGTATGCTGCTCCAATAATGCCCCACTTGAAAACGCCGACGAATAGAAAACTGAGACCGAGATTAAAAATAACTGCGATGGTCATGAACAAAAAGGGATGCCGTGTATCGCCGACACCGCGCAAAATGCCTGCCCCCATGTTATAAACAAGAACCGGCAAAATGCTGATCAGGTAGACACGCAGGTAGCTCGTAGCGTCAGCTAGTACGTCCGCAGGTGTGCCCATGAACGTCAGCATAGGACGCGCCAACAAAATCCCTGCGGCGCTTAGCACCGTTCCGACAAGAAAAGCGGTCGCGTAACCGGAATGCACCGTCTTGTAGAGACGGTCATAATTACCCGCTCCCCATGCTTGTGCTGTAATTACGGAACAACCGGTCGCCAAACCCAGCGCAAGACCGGAGATCATCTGTGAAATGTAGACCGTTGCGCCGACAGCGGCCATGGCGTCCGTCCCGCAGAAATTCGAGACGATGATCAGATCCAGCACACAGTACAGCTGGAAAATTAAATTCATTAAAAGCAGCGGCGACGCAAACCGAACCACATTTTTCAAAATCGGTCCTTCGGTAAAATTTATGCTGCTGGCTCTGCGCCGAGGAAGGCGCTTTCTTCTCATCATAGCAAACCTATGTTTTACACCTGCTCTTTTTTTACTTTTCTTATACTCTAACTGATTTGAGTCGTCCCCTTAAATCGTCACATGCAATAATCTAAGCGCGGTAATCACGTCCGTTTATACGCTAACTTATCCAAGTTAATCTTTAAAATTGTCATATGCGACGATTAATGCATGGAGGTCATGCCTGTCTATACGCTAACTTATCCAAGTAATTCTCTAAAGTGTCATATGCAACGGCCAAAGAGTGATGATCAAGACAAGTTATACTGCGATTGTTCCGAGTCGTCCTTTAAAATCGTCGTAGGTAAAGGTTCTTAGTGTGGAAACCTTGCCTGTCTGATCCACACGCATAATGGATGGAAGCGGCATCCCGTTAAACGTGTTGTTTTTGACCATCGTGTACACCGCCATATCGGTAAACACGATGTGATCTCCCGGAAGAGGCGGGCAATCAAAAGAATACTGGCCGATGATGTCTCCGGCAAGACACGTCGGTCCCGAAAGCTGCACCTTGTAGGGGCACGCATCGGGCGGAGCTCCGGCATAAATAGTCGAAGCCTTTCCTCGACGTTCCGGCGAAGGAATAAGGAAGCAGCGCGGCTGATACGGCATTTCGAGAACATCCGGCATATGACACGTCGCCGAGACATCCAGGATAGCTGCCGGCGGGTCGCTTTGGACAAGATCGACAACGGACGCAACTAAATAGCCGGCATCGTGAGCGATGGCTTCGCCCGGCTCCAGATAGATCACCGCATCTGTTTCTTCGTGAAGCTGAAGAATAACGCGCACAAGTCGATCAATGTCATAGCCAGGCTTCGTAATCAAATGCCCCCCGCCAAGATTTAGCCAATGCATATCGGCAGGCCAAGAACCAAAAGATAGGCGAACCGCGCCCAAAACACGCTCCAAGACATCTGCATTTTGCTCACAAAGTGCATGAAAATGGAGTCCTTTCAACCCATCGAACCGTCCTGCTTTTTTTTCACGAAGGTACACGTCAGCGGGCACGCCGAGTCTGGAGTCAGCTCGCGCCGGATCGTAGAGCGGCACCTCAATCTCCGAATAACCTGGATTGATCCGAAGTCCGCAGGAGATCTGCCGGTCACCTGAAAGATTATGCTCAAGCACGCGGTCACGATGGCGTTCCCACTGCTCGAATGAGTTGAAGATAACGACATCAACGATATCTAAGATCTCCGCGAACTCATCGTCTTTATACGCGGGCGCGTAAACATGGACTTCGTGCTCTTCGCCCATTTCTTCTCGCGCAAGGCGTGCCTCAAACAAACCGGAACTAGCCGCACCATCAAGATACTGCGCGATGAGCGGATAGAAGTCAAAGCAAGCAAACGCCTTTTGCGCCAGCAAAATCCGACAGGACGCTTGTTGGGCGACCTCGCCGAGAAGACGCAGATTATCCACAAGTATATTTTCGTCGATCACATAGCTTGGAGTTATGATGCTTGACAATGGAAGCCTGGACAGAGCAGGCTGAGCGATTTTATCCAACGTTATTTCCTCTTTTTGCATTAAACAATTAGACCATTATACAGATCGAGTAGATCTTGGCAATTCAACAACTCTCAAGACATGATCTTGAGACATGTCGAAAGGATCTAAGATATTTGAACGAAGATACCTTAAGCGCTTCAACACGAGCGATTATTTAAGTACCTAGTCCTTTTTAACCCACATCTTCGTGCCGGTTCTGCCGCTCTGAGGCTCTCTAGGGGACGAGAACCGGATCGCGATCGATGATCCACGGCAGGCCATAGCGGTTGAGCTTATCCATGAAAGGATCGGGATTGAGCTGCTCGACGTTCCACACGCCGGCTTTCTTCCACTCGCCTTCCATAACAAGCGACGCTCCGATCATGGCAGGTACGCCGGTTGTGTATGAGACTGCCTGCGCGCCGACCTCGCGATACGCTTCTTGGTGGTCACAAATGTTGTAGATGCGCAGCACCTTATCGCAACCATCTTTCTTACCTGCAAAAATGCAACCGATATTTGTCTTTCCGACGGTTCTAGGACCCAACGACGCAGGATCCGGGAGGACCGCTTTCAAAAACTGAAGCGGTATGATGGGCATCCCCTGAAACATCACCGGCTCGATGGACGTCATGCCGACGTTTTGCAGACAACGAAGGTGTGTCAGGTAACTTTCACCGAACGTCATGAAAAAACGGATGCGGCGAATGCCGGGAATATGCTTTGCGAGAGATTCAAGCTCTTCATGATACAAAAGATACATATCGCGCTCGCCAACGCCTTCAAAATCGTAGCGGCGTTTGATTTCCATGGGCTCCGTTTCAACGAAGGCGCCATTCTCATAGTAGCGACCGTTGGCAGTTACTTCGCGGATATTGATTTCGGGATTGAAATTCGTCGCAAAAGGATACCCGTGATCGCCTCCGTTGCAGTCGAGTATATCGATGGTGTTGATTTCATCAAATTCATGCTTTAAAGCATATGCTGAGAACACACCTGTAACACCGGGATCAAAGCCTGAGCCGAGAATAGCGGTTAAACCTTTTTCACGGAATCGGTCCTGATACGCCCATTGCCACTTGTATTCAAAACGCGCCTCGTCCTTCGGCTCATAATTTGCCGTATCGATGTAGTGGACGCCCGTCTCTAGGCATGCGTCCATAATCGTAAGATCTTGATAAGGC
Source organism: Clostridiaceae bacterium (assembly GCA_012800135.1). GTDB lineage: Bacteria > Bacillota > Clostridia > Saccharofermentanales > DTU023 > UBA4923. The sequence continues at coordinate 7,993 of JAAZJV010000150.1, forward strand.
AGCGCCAAGTGTATCACGATCTCCGGCTCATAGCGCCGGATCAACGCGACCAACTCCGGCAGGGAATCTGCATCTACTTCTGCTGTAGATATGCGAACGTCGGTTCCTTTCGCATCCAGCTTTGCTTTCAGCTCATCACAGCGCGCTTTCGTCCTGCTTGCGATGCAAAGATCGGTAAAAACGCCACCGTGCTGAACACACTTATGCGCCGCTACTTGCGCAACGCCGCCCGCTCCAATGATCAACGCTTTTGCCATAGTTATCCCTTTCCCTTA
>JAAZJV010000151.1 GCA_012800135.1 Clostridiaceae bacterium
AGCTTGAGAATGCAAGTATGCGATGGACCGGTGAAGTGCTTTTTTCTCCGTAAGCTTGAGAATGCAAGTACGCGATGAAGCGGTGAAGTAGATGTTTCTTCCGTAAGCTTGAGAATGCAAGTACGCGATGAAGCGGTGAAGTAGATGTTTCTTCCGTAAATTCAAGGATGCAACTGCGTAGTGAAATGTTAAAGCGTCGGATACATGTCTGTTCCGTAAGCACATGAGTACAAGAGTAAAAGAAGGTTAATAACATGTTACGCACCTGTGGCCAATCAATTAAGCTTGATTGGCCACAGATATGTTCAAATCCATGCAACTTGGATATTTGCCTTTGTCCGGTCACAGTTTGCCAGATGCACAACCGGTCAGAAGACTGGCTACAGTCAACTTTCGTTACTCTTGAAGAATCTCCGTTTTGTCTCCTTAATTTTATTCAAGAGATTTGTTGTATAAAGGATGCCGACAATGATCATTACGAAAATAAAACCGTCACTGAAACCGCGAATGAAATCAGCCAGATTGTACCAAAAACCATCACCTTTGAGATCGAAAATTTCGATAGCAAATTTGATTAGAGAAAAGATAAAACAGATAATAAAACCGAGCTGTCCTTTCTTTATTAACCGCCTTTTCTCTTCCTGATTGTATTCGGCTACTTTCAAAATAGTGTTTTCCTTTTCTTTTCCTGTGCACCGCTCCTTCTCCATGGTCTGCCTCTTTTCCGCGATCCTTCCATCTTTAGCAAGTTGTTCTTCCTTAACAAACAGTCCATTCTCCATAATCTGCCCCTTTTCAACGATTTTGCCTTCTTTATCGATCTGCTCCTCTTTAGACAACCGCCCCTTTTCCGCGATCCGTTTTTCTTCAACAAACTGCGCCTTTTCTGGGGTCTGCTTGTTTTCTATAATCTGACCATCCTTAATAGGTTGTCCCTCCTTAGAAGTCTGTTCCTCGCGCACAATCTGCTTCTTCTCCATGATCTGCTCCTTTCTCACGATTTCTTCTTTTTTCTCGCCGTCGAGAATTTCTCTTATATCAACGTCGTAAAGCTCAGAAAGATCTATAAGAATTGCAATGTTCGGTAAAGTCGCCCCCGTTTCCCAACGAGAAACCGTTCTGCACGAAACATACATGCGCTCCGCTAACTGCTCCTGAGTCATATTATTTTCGTTTCTCAATTCTTTTAGGAATGCGCCAATCTTTTTTGTGTCCATGATCTAACCTCCCGATGAATTCATAATAGGAAAAAATGGATGAAAATAACACGACATAAAATGAGAAAACACAGAGTTAATCGGACTTTTAGATGGTTGTTTTGTTTTTTTGCCAAGATTTTACACACAGCGTTACCTTGCGATGACAAAAAGTCTTGACACCTCTTTTTTACAAAATTAATCTCTAAACAGGAGGACAGCGTATGGCAGTGATTATTTCAGATAATCGCGTAAAAAATTGGAGCAGAACACTGTGTGAGGCTGTGCTCCATACGGGGACGCAAGTCATTCGATTTGCTGCCAACAGACTCGATATCAAGCCTTGTACTGCCTGTGGCAGTTGTAGCAGCAAAACTTTCGGTCGCTGTGTCATCCAAGATGACATGCAAAAAATATTGCCAAAAATTGCCGGCTGTCGAGCGCTTGTACTGATCTCTCCAGTGATCTTTGGCGGAGTCGGCCACCATATTAAGAAAGTGATGGACCGCATGTGTGCGTTGGGCGATCCCCGCTATTACATGAACAATGGGGAGATCGTCAAAGGCATGAGCGGGCAGAGGATGAACTACTATATGGTCGGCGTCGGTGACAAACTGAGTGAAGCGGAACGGTCAGCCTTTTTCGCCCTTTATGAAGAAAATCGAATCATCATGAACGTCGAGGGGATCGCATTTATCCTTGATAGTCGTACAAATAACACTTTGATTGAAGCGATCGCAAAAAAGATTGCTCACGTTTAAATTCGTATAAGTTCGTGTCAGTTTGCGAAAAAATCGCGAACGAGAAAGCACTTTAGTATATTTGCTTAAATCGCGTCAAGCATAATTGTAATAGAAGTAGTCCTCATGCAAATTTGACAAAAGTGCGAAACATAATTGCAGAAAAACTTGAGCAAATGTAAGAACAGTAAAATCGCATAATGAATTGAGAAGATGCACGATAGGTGAATCGCATAATGAGTTGAGAAGATGCATGATAGGTGAATCGCATAATATGTTGAGAAGTTGCACGATAGGCGAGTCGCAAAATGAGTTGAGAAGTTGCATGATAG
>JAAZJV010000152.1 GCA_012800135.1 Clostridiaceae bacterium
CCCGCCACATCATGCTGGCTTAACTTCGAACGAACAAGGGCGCATGATTCTGGATTGGTCTTCGTAACTTCATCGGGATACGAATAATTCTCCTCCAAAACAGCGCGTAACTCAAATGCAGATTTATACAAAGGATATGATTTGAGTTCGGTTTTTACCTCCGCTACCAGCAAAAATCGATTTTTATCGTCTGAAAAAATAAACGGTTCTAATGCGTCACGAATCCAAGGCGACGTGAAAGATTGCGCGTCGATTACAGCGACGCCATCAAGATCGTCAGGACGAGCATCTCGCACATTAATCGTCCGATTATTAATTCGGAGTTCATCCGAAAGAACTTTCATGTTTGCTTCTGTCTTTCAGCTGACGGCGCGATCGCGTAATGCGCATCAAGTTTGAAAGGATCTGTTTCCGCCACGCCGCGTTTCCAATCCTCGAGCGCCAATTGTGCAACAGCAGACGCGCGAATAATTTGACGTTCAGCAGGTGCTCGTACAGTGATGAATGGAAGATCAACGATCTCTTTTTCAAAAACAGCAAGACCGTTTCCGGTGAGGATAACGCGTTCCCCCTCCCCAATCATCGGCACCACTTGGCGGACAAGTGCTTCAATCGCACGTGGTTCATCGGAGCAGCACGCTTTCCCGTCGCGGTAAAGCGAAGAGTATACACGTCCGCCACGCGCGTCAAACATTGGCAACACAAGCGCGCCCAGTTCTTGTGCGACACGCGCCAGTGCACGCAAAGACGATATCCCGACTGCCATACTCCCCGCCGCGTAGGCCATCGCCTTCACGGTAACAAGCCCCGATCGAATTCCTGTGAAGGATCCGGGACCGTTCGCCACAGCAAAAAGCTCGACGTCATTAAGTTTCATGCGACACGATACCATAAGAGAATCGATCAGAGGCTGCAATGTCACCGCGTTTCGAAGGTCTTTTGATAAGACCGTGTATTCGCCCAGAAGGTCACAGTCTTGCATCAGCGCAACAGAAACTGAATAACCCGATGTGTCAACGCCTAAGATGATCATAGTATTCCTTTCATTAGATCGCTTCAATAGATCGCTCTTTGCGTCGGCAAAGAAGAATATAAACTGTTTTTACATTCGACAGCGTCGCGGCATACTCACTACAATGAACACAGAAACAAAACGGTGGTGAACTATATGTCGTCCGCCGCGCGAGGGGACGCTTCCCAAGCCTCGAATGCCTTCACTAAGCGATCAGCTTTAGAAGAAGGCGCCAACAACGTCACATGACGGCAGTTATCCTCAGCAGCATCGTCTGAAATCTGTTCAAGCCGAATCTCCACGACATCATCCGGCAATACGTCGCGGACTTGACATCCCCATTCGATGAAGACAACGGCATCGTCTGTGATCAGATCATAAAAACCGAGATGGAGAAATGCATCGGCATCCTGAAGTCGGTAGACGTCCATATGATGCAAGAAAAGACCATCCGTATTTTGCGGCGCATGCGTATGCAACAGCGTAAATGTGGGACTGGACACCGGGTTTTGAACACGCATGCCTTCGGCGAGACCGGAAACAAGACACGTTTTTCCGGCTCCTAACGTGCCCGATAAAAGAACCACATCGCCCCCGCGAAGAGATGAGGCGAGCGCGTAACCGAGCGCTCGAGTCTCCTTAGGCGATGTGGTCGTAACGGTCTTTTTTACAACGTCGGATTCCATTTTTTACAAAA
>JAAZJV010000153.1 GCA_012800135.1 Clostridiaceae bacterium
GTGCCGATCACGGACGAAGAAATGGCGCTGTCACTGATCGCACGGGAAATCTACGCAAAGCATCCACACGACGGCAAGTACATTCTCGACGGCAAGAAGCTCACGATCTGCCAGTCGAACACGGACAGCGATTTTGCGGAGCACAAAGACGGCTATGACCTGATCGTGAACCCTCTCGGGGCATGGACGGGCGGCACGGACGTTGACACGGGATGCACGAACAGGAAGCTCGGCAGTGACATGGCGCAGTCTGTCACAGGCGGAGGTTTGCATGGAAAAGACCTGTCGAAAGCAGACGTATCCGTCAACATCTATGCGTTCCTGAAAGCGCAGGAAACAGGCGAGGTGGTCGAATACAGTTGTAGTATAGGCGATGAATCGGTCGGCGGCATACCGTACGCCGAGATAGTTAAGGTCGCAAAGGAGTTTATTGACTACATGGGCGGCTTTGAAGCGTTCGCGGAGTGGGGATTGCTGTAACCTGTCATAGCCTGTTGGTCTCAACAAATCATCAAAGACCGCTCGAGAGGGCGGTTTTTGTTTGTGATGATATAATAACGGCAAAGGAGCAGATACACCGTCATGGCGAAAAAACCGACATCAAAACCGAAAAAGCGAGCGCCGGGAAACGCGAAGTACGCGGAATGGATCACGCCGGAGGGATTGACGATGATCCAAGGCTGGGCGCGCAATGGCTTAATGGAGTCGCAGATCGCTAAAAACATCGGCATACGTCCTGAAACACTGTCGGTTTGGAAAAGACGCTTTCCTCAACTGAATCAAGCAATTAAAAAAAGTCGCGACCTTGCAGACATTGAGGTCGAAAACGCCTTATACAAGAGCGCTTTAGGACACAGAGAGCGCGAAACGACTAAGTACATCAGGGAGTACCAAGACGGAAGCGGCAACCCTCAAGCGCGAACGGTAGAGTCAAAAGAAGTCGAGCGGTACTACCCTCCGAATCCGACCAGTATTGCAATCTGGCTGAACAACAGGAAGCCTGACGACTGGCGCAAGATGACAAGTGCACAAGAAAAAGAAGCGACGGCACGCCTTGAAAAGATGATGCTTGAGAATGAGAAATTGAAACGAGAAAACGAGCTATTAAGAGCGCAAGCCGACCGACTGACACAGGGCGGCAATTCGCGACTTGATATGATCTTGCAAGAGCTGATCCTCAATCCAACAAATGATGACGATGATGATGAAGAGCTGGAGCAAGAAACGGAGACGGTAAGCAATGAGCCGATTATTGACTAGAAAGCAAACGGACATTGCGCAACAGTATTTTACGGAGAAGCCGATCATTCTTGTTTTATACGGTGCGGTACGAAGCGGCAAAACGTATCTTGCCGTTGTTTTATTTCTGGCATTCATCAAGGCGAACGCGAAGAAGGGCTATAACTTTATTATCGGCGGAGTAAACATGGGAGCGATTCGGCGCAACATCCTTGAAGTGATGGAGACGATGCTGGGGGCGGACATTAGACTGAACCAGTTTAACGCGTTTGAGTTGTTCGGCAACACGGTTTACTGTTTCGGCGGCGATGACGCGTCGAAGTGGAAAGCGATCCGAGGATTTACGGCGAAAGGCGCGCTACTCAATGAAGCGACGGCGTTACACGAATCGTTTGTACTGGAGGCAATCAGCCGATGCAGTGAGCAGGACGCGAGGATCATTATTGACACGAACCCTGAAAACCCGATGCACTACATTAAGACAAGTTTCGTCGATGCGAACGGCGAGAAGCTACAAAGCGGCAGGACACGAGTAAGGGCGCATCATTTTAGCATCTTTGACAACGAGTTGCTTGGCGATGACTACATCGGGAGCTTGATTGCGTCTACGCCCAGCGGTATGCAGACGGACAGAAACATCCACGGGCGATGGGTAGCGGCGCAAGGCGCGATTTACCGTGATTTTAACGAGAACAATCTGATCAGCGTCGAGGTAATGAACAGAATCACAATGAGTCGCGTTTTTTGCGGAGTGGACTGGGGCTGGAGTCACAAGGGCGTGATTGCGGTCTGGGGCTATCACGACGGCAAGTATTACCGCCTTGAAGAACACGCGGAACGGTTTAAGGGCGTGGACGATCACTGGGTCGGTGTCGGATTGGACATCAAGCGACGGTACGGCAATGTGCCGTTTTATTGCGATCCGGCAAGGCCGGAATACATCTACAAGTTCCAGAAAGCGGGATTGAACGCACAAAACGCCTTTAACGCGGTGATGCCGGGGATAACGGTCATGGCGAGCCTCTACAAGCAAAACTTGATCCTGATACCGGACGACCCGTTGTTAAACGAAAACTACATGGAAGAAATCTATGTGTACACGTATGCGACAAGCGGCAAAGATGAGCCGATGAAGATCAACGATGATTGTATGGATGCGGATCGCTATGCAGTAGCGACGGATTATGAAGCGA
>JAAZJV010000154.1 GCA_012800135.1 Clostridiaceae bacterium
CCGCTATAGCCAATGCGGCGAATGGTCTCTCGAGCAATCGAAGGGATATCCGCATACCCGGAGGTTGTAATCTCACCCATAACCATGACAAGACCCGTCGTCGCGATCACCTCGCAGGCGACGCGCGCGTCCTTGTCATTCCTGATAAGTTCATCAAGTACCGCGTCAGCAATCTGATCACATATTTTGTCGGGATGTCCTTCCGTAATCGATTCTGATGAAAAAAGCCATGTATTATTACCGGCTGTCATATCCAATCTCCTCTCTTTTACTTGTAGTACACGCGTTCAATTTATTAAATTCGCATCAAAGCCCTTCTACCTCGCGTATGATGGCACTCACTATATCATAATCCTTTGTCACGCTTTTTTGATGTTTTTCGACAATTTGACGGCTAGTAGTAGATCGCAGTAGGAAAAAGTAATCTCATTCTTCAGCACGAACATTCACGATAAATAAAACATCCATTGGGCTGTACAAAAAAATAATTCGTTGGAAAGAAGATTCGGCAAAAACCGTCTTTAGAGAATCAACAATGTGAATATGCGCTAGATAATCCACAATGCGAATACGCACGTGAAAGCATCCCGCGAGATATTTAAAACAGCCTGATATACGTCAACCTATAGGTCGCACTGAAAGAGGAACGTCCATGAAACCTATTGTACTGATCGCTGATCGCTACGCCGATTTTCTTACAAGGTTAGAACAACAGCTGAAACGTGAAGCGATGATCAGCGATGCCTATGATGTCATTATGATCGATGTTCATGCCTTGTCTGGCCAAACAGAAAACGGCATGAGCCAAGCTTTACTTAAATATGTATGCGGATCGGACGGACATCTTGAACTGCGTGGCACAACAAGTGACAGCAAACACTCATTATCAAGAGAACTGTCGCGCTTTCTTCCCACGCAACTTTTTGCCGTAATCCTCCCTGAAACAATCGATAAAAAGCAATTCTACGATTTATGTCCTGATTTTCGCCCGTGTGCTGACAACATTACGATCCTCCATTTTAGCAACGACACCCTGCAAAAGGACTCAAATAAAATCTCTCGTTTTTCCGCGGTTTCCGATATTCACAGGCTATTGCTTTCCCTGTTGCCAAACGGCTCGCGAAAGGCTAACTCATCAGATAGAAAATTGTCGCAAATCGGCACATTGCTCGCTTTTTCTGAATCGTTTGCAGAACGCGCATGTCGCTTTGTGATGCATCGCGCCATCGTTGAGGGCGTTTCCCTTATTTATGTACCAATTATGCCGCTCTATCGCTTGAAAGAACCTTTTCAACATGGCCCCGGGAAAACACTCGGCGACCTGATTGATCGCGTTAATGCACATGATCCTCCTCAAGGCTCGCATCTTGGACGCTGGCTTTACTGGCATGAAAACGGATATTACACTTTCCGCCTTCCTGAACGCGCCGATGACCTAATTGCCTGTACGCGCGAGACACTTCGTCAACTTGTTCAGGTCATACGATCATATGCGCGCTCGCGGGAAGAAAAAATGACCGTTTGGATCGATGCGCGAGGACTGCCGTTGATAAAACGTCAGGCCATCGCGTCATTTTGCGATTTCATCTATGTTGAAACGCCTGATGAGGTCGAATCTTCAGCTTCTGCGATCGCACGCCGCGAACTAAGTCTTTTTCTCGCCGAACTGCCCGGCGAATGTGACATTCTGGAGCTTCCCCGCTCCGATAAACAGAAGAAGGAGGTATGAGCATGACGATTGGGCATCGTGAAAAACAGAAATGGATCAACAGAATCGCAACGTATATGAACCCGGATTATGAACCCTCCGATACTGAGCTGCGACGCATTATCGCCGCCGAAGTCGCCATTCGGACTCAAGGATCCACTATGACTGTCGCTGAAAAGTCTGAGTTGATCTCGAGCCTTTTCGATGCCATGCGAGGACTTGATATTTTGCAGCCTCTGATTGAGTCTCACGACATTACAGAAATCATGGTGAATAATCCCTCGCAAATCTACATCGAACGCGGAGGGAAAATTGAGAAAACCGATCTCGCATTTGACTCTCCGGCGCATCTTACACACGTCATCAGCCGATATTTCGGACGTGCGAACAAACTCGTTCATGAGCGTTCGCCGATCGCTGACATGCGACTAGCTGACGGATCGCGCGTTCATGCCATCCTTCCTCCCGCCGCTCCGGACGGCCCCGTGCTGTCTATTCGACGTTTCACAGGCATTCTGCCGACGATGGAGGCGCTGATTGAGAACGGCACTCTCCGCGAGCGGGAAGCCCTTTTTTTGAAAGAAGCCGTTCAATCTCGGAAAAACATATTCATCAGTGGCGGCACAGCATCCGGCAAAACTACTTTTCTCAATGCTCTGGCTGCTTTTATTCCGGAAGAGGAGCGCATTGTCACCATTGAAGACGCGGCAGAACTTGAACTTAGCGGGCGGCATAATCTAGTGCGTCTGGAAGCCAGAGCGTCGGCCATAGATGGCGGCGGCGCCATCACGCTTTCCGATCTCATCCGCTCTTCGCTCAGGCTTCGTCCTGACCGCATTATTGTCGGTGAGGTTCGCGGAGATGAGGCCTACGACATGATTCAGGCGATGCAGACGGGACATCCGGGATCAATGTCGACCGGACACGGCAATGGAATTCCTGACATGCTGGATCGCCTTTCCCTTCTCCTTATGACAGCTTCAGGGCTTCCTTGGGAAGCATGTCGTCACATGGTCGCGTCATCGATCGACCTTATGATGCACCTTATCCGACTGCCTGACGGGCGACGACGCGTCTCAGAAATAAGTTCCATCAAAGGCTTTGAGCGCGATCACTTTCAGATTGAAACACTCTATTGTCTTACACCTGCCCTGAAAGCATCTCGGATGGTTCAATCGCCGACGGAAAGACAAATCCCCCGGGCATACACGCCGCCGGCAAAGAAGCTCCCAAAAAATCGCAGCGCGCTGTTCGGGTCGCTCAGATCACCAGAAACAAGACAGCCTTCTCAAGTTGCCTCGTCGACAGCAAAGGAGTTTGTATGAAAAATCGCAGAACACTCTTCGGGTCGCTTAAATCACGTCGAAAGAAAGACACACCTCCCGGGTGGACACGCCGTTTGCCAAAATCATGCCAAAAGGCAAGACCAGCAAAACTTGCAGTAAAAACAAAAACGCCTACAGACTTACATGGATCGCGCGTGTTCAAACGTGATCACCTTTCAAAACGTTTGCGTAACAAACGTCAGCGTGCTTACTCATCCATTCCGCTGAACGGAGTACGCCAGATCATCGGCTGGGGACAATGGATCTTGCTCGCCATTCTCCCCGCTCGCCTTGGAGCTATGGCCTTCCTAGGAACAGCACCA
>JAAZJV010000340.1 GCA_012800135.1 Clostridiaceae bacterium
ACCTCCACGCCTCCGGAAACTATAACCGTGAGCCGAAGGTGCTCACGCTCAAAGAAGAACCCGAAGTAGAACCAGCTGATATCCTCATGGCCGCCTACAGCGGAGACGAACTTTCCGAAGACGAGCGTGCCGAAGCCCTCCGATCCAGAGAAGAGTTTTGGAAGAAACAGGAGAAGAGAAGACGTGACACTAACGACTAATCATTTTACTTTTATGGAAAGAGAAATAAAGAAAACAAAATAGGTCAGGTGTGACCAGTAGAATGAGGAGAGTATAGGTTGAGATGGAAAGGAAAAGTTGTTGATGGAAATAACATCTAAGACATTCGATAAAAACAGAAGGATTATTCTATATCCGGGAGACTGTTTGGAGTTGTTAAAGATGATTCCAGATAAGTCAATCAAATTGGTTGTGACTTCGCCACCTTACAATATCGGAAAAGAATACGAAGAAAAACAGTTTTTCGATGACTATCTCAGCTTCCAAAGTAAAGTGATAAAAGAAAGCGTGAGAGTATTATCTGACGACGGCAGTGTCTGTTGGCAGGTAGGTAACTATGTTGATAACGGGCAAATCATTCCCTTAGATGTAGTGTTGTTTCCTATATTTCAAGAGTGTGGTCTCAAAATGCGCAATAGGATTATTTGGCAATTTGGTCATGGCTTACATGCTTCCAGAAGATTCTCCGGAAGATATGAGACGATAAACTGGTTTACAAAGTCAGATGATTACACTTTTAACCTCGATCCAGTCAGAATTCCACAAAAATATCCGGGAAAAAAACACTATAAGGGACCAAAGATAGGTCAATACTCTGGAAACCCTCTTGGAAAAAACCCTACCGATGTATGGTCTATACCAAATGTAAAGAGTAATCATGTAGAGAAAACCGCCCACCCATGTCAATTTCCAGTTGGCATGATCGAAAGATTAGTATTATCAATGACAAATCCTGATGATTGGGTTCTCGATCCTTTCTTGGGAGTTGGCACCTCGATAATAGCGGCGATCAAAAATGACAGAAGAGGCATGGGAGCTGAAATAGATTTGGGGTATGTGGATATAGCAATAAAAAGAATCCAAAGTCAACTTGACGGAACATTGCGAACACGCCCGATGAATGAACCTGTTTATGATCCACACAAAGCCGGCAATAAATTGACTAAAAATCCGTGGAAAAACCAACAAGGAGATGACGATGAAGATTGTTGAAGTATATTCCCATTTGAACGGTCTCGAATATCTGATTGTACATAAACCCTATCTTTGGGAGGAGATAAAAGCAGTTATTGATCAAGTCGATGCTGAAGTGTGTAAAACAAAAATCTCGAAAGAAAAAAATATGCGCGGTATGAGATTGTATAGCCCCGTTGATATGAATCGAAGCTTTAAGAATTTGCTTGTTAATGCCGGATGGGCTGAAAGCAGAGTCAGTTATTGGGTAACTAAAGATTCACAACTTATTCGCAAGACCTTAAGTATGGATGCACTGGATCAAAAAAGAGTAATCGAAGATGCCGGAGAGGAGGCAATCTTCAGCTACAACCAAACAGACTTTGTGAAGGATAGAGTAGCAATTGAAATTCAGTTTGGAAAATACGCTTTCGTGGCATACGATTTATTTGTTAAACATCTCGCTTTTTATGTTAAAGATCAAATTGATGTAGGGATAGAAATACTGCCAATGAAGTCTTTGCAATCAAATATGAGTAGTGGAGTCGGATATTACGAAGGAGAACTCTACAACGTAGTTAGGCAAGGAAGAGGTGTTCCCGCAGTGCCGCTTGTTATTGTTGGCATAGCACCATAAAAAGTAACGCTATTCTAATAAGTGACGAAACATTAGAATAGCACTTGAGGTTAATCTAGCCTGAACAGAAACATTAGAATAAAAACAGCCGTCTCTCGCACTCACCACAAGCTAAAGAGACGGCTCCAAAACAAGCCCGGAGGCTCTGACGTTATTGTATCACAGCCTCCGGACGAAAGGAGGCTTTTTTATGCCAAAGAACAGGAT
>JAAZJV010000155.1 GCA_012800135.1 Clostridiaceae bacterium
CGGAAGAAACCTTGATGAAAGCCCTCATACAGGCCGACTTCAAAAAAGATCTTGAATTTCTGCCGCAGGGACTCGATACGCTCACCGGCGAACAAGGTATTGCTCTCTCAGGCGGACAAAAACAGCGTCTTGCCATCGCGCGTGCCTTGCTTTCCGATCCGGAAATCCTAATTCTCGATGACTGTCTTTCAGCGGTAGACGCCATCACGGAAAAAAACGTACTGCGTCATCTGCAGCAGACGCGCAATCGGCGCACGACGCTCGTCAGCGCCCATCGTCTGTCAGCTGTAAGAGATGCCGATCTGATCATCGTACTCGACAATGGCTCCATCACAGCGCGCGGTACCCATGAAGAGCTCATGGAAGAAGGCGGCTGGTATGCGGAACAGTATACAAAGCAGCAAATGGAAGCATCTGAAGAGCACTCTACGAGAAGTGAACAAATAATATCTACGGAAACCCGATTGTCTGCAGAAAAGGAGGGTGATCGCCTTGAATCGCGTTAATAAGACGAATGAAAACGGCAAAAAACAGTCGAGATCCGGGCTTGGCCGCCTTTTCCGGTATGCACGCTTCGTCAAGGGCGCTCTTGCAGGCAGCCTTGCGCTGACTGTTATTACCGTACTTTTGGATCTTGGCGGACCATATTTTGTCTCACGTATACTTAATCAGGAACTTATTGACGGCACAGGCGCACGCGACAAACACATCTTCTTGGCGATTATCGGCTTTTATGTGGCAACAGTGCTCGCCTCGCTGGTGACACGCTATGGAGGTGCCGTATTAAGCAACGTGGCTTCGAACCGTATTTCACGCGTCTTACAACGTCAAATATTCCATCACGTTCAGCAGATGCCGTTGACCTATTTCGACAATGTATCTGCCGGTTCAGTCGTATCGCGTGTGACGAACGACACGAAGGCAGTGCGCGTTTTCTTCAACACGGTTCTTTCGCAGCTATTGATGGCTGGCGTCTATGCTGTCAGCATTCTTGTCAGCTTGCTGCTACTCGATATCCGGCTCTTCCTGATTGCCGCCCTTTCCTTCCCTGTGCTTTTTTTCCTGTTCCGTGATTTTCAGGGCAAGTCACTCAAGCATAGCCGCGCCTCGCGTCGAGGGATCAGTCAACTCAATGCCAACCTCAACGAGAACATCCAAGGGATTGAGATCATTCAAACCTTTGGGCGTGAACGCACCATGTACGATCGCTTCTCTGAAATTAACAATCGCGTATTTTACAATACCTTGTCCAATACGCACCTTCACGCATACAGCGGAGGAAACGCGACGGAAGTCATCAATTACCTGCTTCTCGCCATCGCACTCCTCTATTTCGGATACGGCAACATCTCACAAGCTTACATTGTCCCGCTCGGAAGTCTATACCTTTTCATTGATTATATGATCCGCTTTTTCTCTCAAATGAATAGGGCGATGAACCATCTCGGAAATCTTGAGCGGGCACGTGGTGCAGCCGACCACATTTTTGAACTTTTGGAGCGTGAACCTATTGATGAAAGCGGCACTGTGCCGGATCAAGTTAAAGGCCACGTTGAGTTCGATCACGTTACTTTTTCCTATAAGTCTGAAGAAATCGTTCTGCGCGATGTCAGTTTCGTTATTCCTCCGGGACAGACGGCAGCCTTCGTCGGACAAACCGGCGCAGGAAAATCCACATTAATGAATCTTCTCTTCTCTTTTTATAAACCGCAAAAAGGACAGATTCGTGTTGACGGGACTGATCTTGCGTCGTTAGACAAGAAGGCTTTGCGCCGCCACATGGCTATCGTTACGCAAGAGCCATTCCTATTTACCGGCACGATCGAATCGAACATCACGCTAAATCGCCCCGATCTTACAGCCGAAGACGCACGCGATGCAATGCGCGAAGTGGGCGGGAGCGCGTTTCTCGCGCGTCTGCCAAAAGGCATCAAAACGCCGGTTCGTGAGCGCGGCAACGAATTTTCTTCAGGTGAACGACAGCTAATTTCTTTTGCGAGGGCACTCGCGCAAGATCCTACGATCCTGATTCTTGATGAAGCGACCTCGCACATCGATACGGAAACTGAGGAAATCATCCAAAAAGGTATCCGCCGCCTGTCTGAGGGACGCACAACACTCATCATTGCCCATCGCCTCTCTACGATCCACCATGCACATACCATTTACGTACTCGACCAAGGTAAAATCGTAGAAAAAGGAAGCTACGATGAGCTGATGGAGCAGCAAGGACAATTCGAACACATGGTAAAGACACAGGCGCACTCAGCCAACGCATAAAAAAAGACCAAAAATCCTTTACTTCAACGATGTCTTGTTGAGTCATTCCGCTTGAACCGTTACTTGAACCGTTATAGGTATATCACGTGAGCACTAGTCGTCGGTACTACGAATGATATGGTGTACTCGGAGGATCTCTGAAGCTTCGATACAATATACGTAGACGTAGAGCAAACGGATGATTCGAGGCTGACGTCACGCATGGTAAATAGGCTCTGTGATAGAATAAAGATCACCTTATGATGAAGTTATCAAAGATCATGAGCGCGGACCATACCTAAGATGAGCAAAAGAGAAGATGACATTCAAACACCGGAAAATCCGGAAAACAAGCGGCGCCGAAACGATCAGCTTAGGAAGCCCAAGTTGAGGCAGCCCTCACTTTTGGAAAATGACAAAGACACTCCCGCGCAACCGTTACGGCCAAAGCGGATAGATGCCGACACACATCCCACTCCTTCTATTACTAACATCAGGCGCATAAACGATCACCTTTTTTTGCAACGCAGATCGCCGAACAAGGAAATTCCCGAGCAAAAAATTGATAATGCATTTTCTCCCGATAAAGAGGATGCACCTGCTCATTCTCTAGATGTAAAGCTCGACCGTTCGATTTCAGTCCAAGAACAGTCTGCCGATCCCGCCGATAAAACGACACGAGCACCGTCAAGTCATAAGGTCGTCGATCTTACGAGTATAAACGAAAGTACGCGTCCGGCCGCCGAGTCTCCTGCTGAGAAAACAGACAAAAATCGCACTCGTCATGACTCACCCGGTACTCGTACTGAATCAACCCAAACATCAATCTCCGATGACGGCTACACCCCCCGCCACGCCGACTTCCTTCCACAAACAGAAGATTTCTACGACTATATTCCCGATGAAGGCCATACCCGCCACGCTGCCCCCCTTCCGCAAACAGAATATTTCTACGACAACATTCCCGATGAAGGCCACACCCGCCATGCTGACTCATATGCCAATGATCTTAGAATTGATAATATAACCGCGGCGGAACAACTCCAAGAAGAAATCGATAATCTTCTAGATGACCGTAAGTTCAAGGCGTACAGGCGAGACCTTCGAAAACGTGTCAGCGGCAAACCCACACGTAGCAGTTCCGTAATTTCGGTGCCGTCAGCACTGTTATCCGGCGTAAAAAAGACATTCTTTGCTGTCTTCATCATTTTCCTAGTCGTTTTCTTCTTTTTCCTAAGCTTTGGCTTCGGTATCATGTCCGGTTATCTTGCGACGGCTAAGCCTTTTGAAATCACCGATATCAAGAAGACGTACGACGCAACATATGTGTACGATCGAAACGGCGACGTCTCAGCAGTCCTGACAGGCTCGCAAAACATGCTCCGCGAGTATGTGCCTTATGCGGAATTTCATGAAACCTACATTGACGACGCCTTTATTGCCATTGAGGATGAACGATTTGAGACGCACAGCGGTATTGATCCTAAAAGGATTGCCAGTGCGATGGGGAATTTACTTCTGAATTTTGGAGGCGACTCTCCTAGCCACGGAGGCTCCACCATTACACAGCAAGTCGTTAAAATGATGTCTGGCGCCGATGCGCGCTCAGCACAACGCAAAATTCAAGAATGGGAACGCGCTATTACACTCGAAAAACGTCTTTCTAAAGAAAAAATCATGGAGCTCTTTGTCAATCTGGTGCCAATGTCAAATCACTACGTAGGCATTCAAGCCGCATCAAAAGCCTACTTCGGGAAAAACGTCTCGGAACTAGATCTGGCAGAATGCGCTTTTCTTGCAGGCATTCCTAACCTTCCTTCCATTTACAACCCTTGGACAGAACATGGGAAACGAAACACACTTCGAAGAATGCGCAGCACACTAGCCAAAATGCTGGAGCTCGGCAAAATTACGCAAGCGGAATACGAGACTGCCATTAATCGAGAACTTATTATTCGTGACCCACAGGATACCGACACAACCTCCGAGATTCATTCTTATTTTGTGGAAGCCGTTATCGAACAAGTGCGTTCAGAATTAATTTCAAAACGGGGCTATTCTGCCACGCTGGCTGATATCGCCATTTTCCAGCAAGGTCTACACATCGAAACAACGATGGATCCTTATATTCAAAAAATAGCGGAAACCACTTTTCAAAAAAAAGAGCTCATGATGACCAACTACGAGGCGATGCCGGACATGCCGCAAAAACCTCAAGCCAGCATCACGGTGATTTCTAATCTCCCTGAAACGCGCGGACAGGTTGTCGCTCTCGTGGGCGGCTTCGGTGAAAAGAAAACTAATTTCGGGTTTAACCGTGCTACACAAGCCTACCGCCAACCCGGTTCGTCCATCAAACCTATTTTGGAATATGCGCCTGCAATGGATCTTGGCATCATTACGGCGGGAACAATTCTTATCGACGAGCCAAAATATTTTGACCCACATAACCCTGAAGTAGCCTGGCCAAACAACTCCGGGAACGTATACCGCGGTCCGATTACCGTGCGTCAGGCAATTCGTCAATCGGTCAACACAATTGCAGTTGAAGTATATGTAAAGATGCTGACGCCACAACTCGGACTTTCCTACTTAAAACGCCTCGGTATTGACCGAACAAAGGAAACACAGCCGGCCGGCGCTCTTGGTGCGTTCAGTCATGGCGTTACCTCTATGGAATTGGCAGGCGCATACACGGCTCTTGCAAACAACGGTCTCTTTACAGAGCCTTACCTTTTTACGCGCGTACTCGATGCGGACGGCAAAATCCTTCTGGAGCATACGCCGTCCTTCGAACAGGTGTTTCGTGAAGAAACAGCCGACATCATGACAGATATTCTCGTTGAAACCCTCGAGAACGCCTCTTGGATCGCCCCTTATGCTCGCTTAGATACGCAAAAGGCCGCGGGAAA
>JAAZJV010000156.1 GCA_012800135.1 Clostridiaceae bacterium
TAACCACAAAGAATGGAAAGAACGGCAAAAGCGATAACAATGACGATGCGTCCTTTAACGATGAGGTTGGCCAGTTTTTTCATCAATTTATTGAGCTCTTTCCACGGGTATACGATCCCGATATTTTAAATATACTTCTTCCGAGCTGGTTCAAAAAGCACGTTTAGATAGTGATATCAGACATTCTACGTCATTATAGAGAAGTGTGATCACGATATGCAAATAACGAATAATCATCATTTGTCGTATAATTAACAAAAAGCGACAAAGTGTCGTGTTTATGTTAAGATTGTCACACAAACTCACAAAAGTTCAGAATATTTTTCTCAGTGATAGATCGCTTTTAGGTAAGTTAAAGACGCGTATGTCGCCCAAAGCATCCATAAGACTGTTAAAATATATTTACTATTATGAAAGAAAACAGGCCACTTATGACAAACAACAAAGATGACCTTCAGTACAATGCAAAAAACGGCGATGATTCGCTATCAAATGACAATCTCTCAACACAGAAAAGCAAAGGCGACCGAAGAAGCCGACGTACAGCAATGTCACTTCAAAGAAGCCTCGTCGACCTTCTTTTAGAAAAATCGTTAGCGGATATCACAATCCAAGAATTGACGGATCGTGCCAACGTCAGTCGAACGACGTTCTATCTTCACTATCAAAACATCGGCGATCTGTTTCAGTCTATTGAGGATGAAGTTGTCGTGCAATATGAAGACATCATCAACCGAATTGTCTCCGACGAGTTCGATATTTTATACGTCGGAACCGATAAAAAGGGACAGAAATGGCTTCCCACACTCATTGAAGCATTCCAATTTTTCTATGACAATCCGAAATTCTGCTCCGTCCTTTTACGAAATCCTGAAAGCCATTTTTTTCAGCGAACGGTCGAGCGCGGACATGACGCTGTTTTGGAGCGTATGGAGGAACTGCGCCCGGATCTGACGCGTGTTGAACTCGAATATTTCTATATTTTTGTCGTCAACGGAATCCGCGGCATCGTGCAGGAGTGGATGCTCCATGGCTACAAGGAAACACCGAACGAGATAACGAGCATCGTATCCCAGTTCGTCCTCAATCACTTGGATATACTCTCTGATGATCATTAAGACCGCGTCTTAAAGCTTTATAAAATTATTGATGAAAGGATGTCATGAACGCTATGGACAATACGATCAAATTGAATGAAAAATACGATGAAGACGCGATTCGGCAGGCGCTAGAGAGCGCTTGTGAAGAATTGATTACTGAAGCCGTCTTCTCGCGGGAAGGCGATTTTTTTGTCCTCGGATGCAGCACGAGCGAAATTCTTGGCATCCGAATCGGCCAAGGCTCAAGTATGGCGACTGGCGAATTAGTCATCGACACACTCCTTCCTATCGTGCAGGAACACGGATTTCATCTCGCTGTTCAGTGCTGTGAACATCTAAACCGTGCGCTCGTTGTAGAACGCGATGTCATGCGTCGCGAACGCTTAGAAGAGGTCAACGCCGTCCCTGCGCTCCACGCCGGCGGAGCCTGCGCCTTGGCCGCCTACAACCGCTTCCGAGATCCCGTCCTCGTCGAACACTTAGAGGCCACCATGGGACTTGACATCGGTGACACATCCATCGGTATGCATATCCGCTTTGTCCAGCGCCCGCTGCGCCTTAAAGTAAAAACGATCGGTCAAGCCCATCTTACTGCGCTCATGTACCGCCCGAAACTGATCGGCGGCGAGCGCGCGAAACATTTTTAGACCCTATTTTTATTGAAAACCATAAGCGTCATTTTTGGCGCGATCAAAAACACACATTCAGGAGTTTATATGAGTCAATATCAAAAATCAGACAAATCACAACGCGATACAATGGAAGACGACCTAGCCCCGCGTGCCGTTCTTCGACCCAAACAGTCGCATGACAGCACCCCTAAAAAGAAAAATGACAAGAAGGCTCATGCTCCGACACTGCGCATGATTCCGCTCGGCGGTTTGCGCGAAGTCGGGAAAAACATGACCGTCTTCGAATACGGCAATGATCTCATCATCATCGACTGCGGCATCGCCTTCCCCGACGACAACATGCCCGGCGTGGACACGATCATACCTGACTTCACGTACCTTCGTGAAAATAAAGAGAAAATCCACGGTTTAGTCATCACCCACGGCCACGAGGACCATATCGGAGCGATTCCCTGGTTTCTCCAAGAGTTTGACGTCCCCGTTTATGCAACACCGCTGACAATGAAATTGATCGAGCTGAAACTCGATGATTTCCGTCCCAAGATGAAGAGCAATAAATTGCAAGTCGTGCGCGCCGGAGAATCGCTGACGATAGGTCCATTCACTTTTGATTTTATCCACGTCAATCATTCGATCGCGGACGCCGTTTCCATCGCAATTCACACACCGGTCGGCATCATTTTCTACACAGGCGACTTCAAAATCGATTACACACCGACATCCGGCGTGCCTCCCGCAGATCTTGGTAAAATCGCCGCGCTTGGCAACGAGGGCGTGCTGGCGTTAATTTCCGAAAGCACCAACGTCGAGGAGCCGGGAACGAGTCTTTCAGAACTTGAAGTCGGCAAAACGTTTGAAGACATTTTCCACCGGGTTACGGGACGTGTCATCGTGGCGACTTTTTCGTCCAATGTCTTTCGTCTGCAGCAAGTTATCTCCACAGCAGAACGCTTCGGTCGCAAAGTTCTTATACTGGGAAGAAGCATTCAAAATGTTTTTGAAGCCGCCAACAAACTTGATTATTTGACGTATCAACCCAATACGATCATTCAAGTGAATGAACTCGAACAGTACCCTCCTGAGAAAATCGTCATTCTCGCAACGGGAAGCCAGGGAGAACCGATGTCGGCGCTGACGCGCCTTGCATTCTCCGAACATAAGTTGACCGAGATCATTCCGGGCGACACAGTCATTCTGTCGTCCAGCATGATCCCCGGCAACGAGGCCGCTATTTACAATGTCATCAACGAGCTCTTCATGCGCGGCGCCAATGTCATCTATAAAACACTTTCTGCTGTTCACGCGTCCGGTCACGCATGCCAAGATGAGCTGAAGCTGATACTCACCCTGACGAGACCGACCTACTTCATACCGGCGCATGGCGAATACCGTATGCTGTACCAGCACGCTGAGCTGGCAAGCCTCATGGGCATCCCTGACGATCATATCGCGATTTTACAAAATGGCGACATTCTGGAGTTTTCAGAAGACGGCATGGAATTTGCCGGCTATACGGAAGCCGCCGGTGTCCTGATTGACGGATCAGGCATGGGCGATGTCGATGAACTCGTCTTAAGCGATCGCCTCCGGCTCGCCAATGACGGAGTGATTTCTGTCATGCTCGTCATCGACCGTTTGTCTAACCGACTGTACGGTGCACCAATCATTAAGGCGAGCGGTGTCATCTATCAAAGTGACATGAAAAAGATGATTACAACGTGTCAGGACACAGTCGAAGACATGGCAGAACAGCTGTTCAAAAAGAAGAAGCCGCTTGACAAGACTATGACGCCGGACAGCGTCAGCAAGGAAGTCCAAAAAGTGCTCTTTGACCGCACACGCCGACGACCGCTCGTGATGACGTCCGTCACGGTCATTTGATACCGTTCAAAATAATGGCGACGCCGTGTACGGCACACGATCTCAATGAAATAATGAAATATTAAAACTCAATAAAAAAACGTGGAACGTTAGGACAGCATGTACTGTGCACGACATTGCTTTTGGATAAGCCTCGGAATAACTCTTAAAACGGATTATGACCTCGCGTGACACGCACGACGCCGTCGATCGCCTTGACCCTGCCGACCAATCGGTCATACTGCGACTGGTCAGAGATTTCTACGATAAGACGCAAACTCGCGCTGATGTCTCGGGCAGATTGAATGCGCGCCGACTGTACAGAAACACCTTCCTCAGCGATCGCTGCAGAAATCTCGGCAAGCAGATTGGGGCGATCACGCGCGATAATTTGCATATCCACCGGATAGGTGCGACGCTTTGTGGCCGTTTCCGTCGTCCAGACAACGTCAATCAAGCGTGCCGCGCGCTCCGCATCTTCCGGAGTACTGTCAAACTCAGCGAGAATACGACGGATATTCGGACAATCGATTCGATGAACAGCAACTCCCGCACCACGTGTGATGTAACCGATGATTTGGTCGCCGGGCACAGGATTGCAACAACGCGATATTTTCACCAAGGCATTGTCAATCCCTTTGACGACAACGGGAATATCCCCCGTCTTTTTCTTCTTTTTCTTCTTTTTTAATTCTTCGCCGGCATTATCGGCCATCAGCGCTTCAGTAACGAGCATTTGACCAGTATTTTTGATAATTTGGCCTGATTTTGTGATGCGGTAACCGAGTTTAAAGACGTCTTCTTGCGGCAACGTCTTAAGCCAAGCGTCACGCAAGCGCGGAACAATACGCCCCGGCGCAAATCCGCCGTATCCGACTCCGGCGAGAAGGTCATCCACCTTGTGCATGGAATAGCGCTTCAACAATGGTTCGAAGAACTCCGGTTTCATGAGATCTGTCGGCTGAAAACCGCTACTTTTTATCTCGCGTTCAAGGAGTTCACGTCCGCGGATAATGTTTTCATCACGGCGTTCTCGTCTGAACCACGTCGATATCTTATTGCGGGCAGTGCTGCTTTTGACAAAACCGAGCCAGTCGCGTGAAGGACCGCGCACTTTATCGGACGTCAAAATCTCCACAATGTCACCGTTGTTGAGTTCGTATGTCAGAGGCACCATATGCCCGTTCACCTTGGCGCCGTACATAGAGTTGCCGATATCGCTGTGAATATGGTAGGCAA
The DNA here is from genome assembly GCA_012800135.1 of Clostridiaceae bacterium. Classification (GTDB taxonomy): domain Bacteria; phylum Bacillota; class Clostridia; order Saccharofermentanales; family DTU023; genus UBA4923. The sequence continues at coordinate 4,832 of JAAZJV010000156.1, forward strand.
AATCAACAGGAACAGCTCCTACAGGAAGTGCGATCACTTCGCCCATCGGTGTGAACACGAAAACTTCATCCGGAATCAGGCCTTCCTTAAGAGAGTCAACGTACTGCTTCGCATCGCTCATATCGCTCTGCCACTCAAGCAGCTGACGCAACCAAGATAGGCGAACATCGAGATCATGCTGTTTTTTGTCAGAGATACCCTCTTTGTAACGCCAGTGCGCGGCAATACCGTACTCTGCCGTACGGTGCATTTCTTCTGTGCGAATCTGCACCTCAAAAGGAATGCCGTTATTGCCGATGACAGTTGTGTGCAAGGACTGATAACCGTTGCTTTTGGGAACAGCGATGTAGTCTTTGAATCGACCGGGAATAGGTTTGAAAAGTTCGTGTACCAGCCCTAGCACAGCGTAACAATCGCTCACTGTTGACACAATGACACGCGACGCAAATAGATCGTATATTTCGTATATTTCCTTTTGTTGGGAGCGCATTTTTCGGTAGATACTGTAAAAATGTTTCGGACGCCCCTCAATGTCCGCCTCAATCCCCATCGCCGCGACTTTCTCTCTCAACAACTCGATGATTTCATTGAGATGTTTTTCACGATCCGCTCGGCGTTGTGACAGCATACCGACAAGTTCATAATATGCGTCCGGATCAAGGTAGCGCAGACTGAGATCTTCGATTTCCCATTTAAGACGATGTATACCTAGCCTAGCGGCTAAGGGTGCATAAATATCCAGAGTCTCGCGTGCCGTTTCGATCTGTTTGTCCGGATCCATATAGTTGATCGTTCGCATGTTGTGGAGACGGTCAGCGAGTTTGATAATGACCACGCGAATATCTTTTGCCATCGCAAGGAACATCTTGCGGTAATTTTGTGCTTGTTTCTCTTCTTGTGAAGAATAGGAAATTCGAGACAGTTTTGTGACTCCGTCCACCAGATCAGCGACGTCCTGACCGCACGTTTCGACAAGATATTCGAGTGTCACATCCGTATCTTCGACCGTGTCGTGCAACAGCGCGGCCGCAATGGTATCTTCGTCAACAATACCTATGTCGATCAGAATTTTCGTGGCAGCCAACGGGTGGACAATATAGGGTTCCCCTGTGGCGCGGAATTGATTGTAGTGAGCCTCTCGAGCAATTTTATATGCTTTTTCGATAAGCGGCGCTTCGTCTTTGTGTGCCAGTTTTTTCCATTCCTCGATCAGCTGTCGTGCTTCCTCGTCAGCCTGCTCTAGGCGCTCACTCTGTTCCTTTGTATAAAGAACAGGCTCGACGTCATTTACAGATTTCTCTTTGTCTATATGACGTACCGATTTTTTAGTCTGCCGTTGAGCCATGTACTAAACTGCAATTCCTTTCTTGAGTCCTCTTATGAACTTCTATTATATATCATGGCATGCTTTAACCTATGATTTAAAAAGGAACATGTGACGCCCGATACCTACCTGTCTCAAAGATCGTCGCTCAACAAACCATAACGGCAAAGCATCTCCCAAAGAGGAGAAGATGTAAGACTTGGCCGGTCACCACTTGGCTTTTCAGGTTTAAACACAACATAATCAGATTCCGTTCTTTCAAGATGACAGAGACCGACATCTGAAAAAATACTAAGAATTGCCAATACAGCGAAAGCGTCAGCCTCAACATTATAACGATGAGAAACAACCCACGCTAAACGACTGGGAGAGAAAACAATCTGCCCGTCCCCATCTGCCCCAAGCTGCTCTAAAAACAACCATAACGCCGTAAAATGCATAGGTTTCATCGTCATCCGCATGGCCATATCTTCACTCGACGGCATTTCAATAAAGCGTTGAAATCCCTCAAAGGCACGAGCATCTTCATTTCCGCACGATGGGCGTATCGCTTCTGTGGTAAGTTGAATCGTCGCTCTCCCCTGCCAAACATTCCATTCCGGAGTCGCCAACACATCGACGACATCGCCTGTGTCATAGAAAAACGATTCATCTCCCCCATGAAAAAGGATGGCGTCAAAAGATTGCATAGACACATCATTTGACCTTAAACGCATTTTAAAATGACGCCCGTCGCCAACGCGACTCGTGTCCTCAATAAGGAATCGACGAATGAGAAAAACAGCTTTGCCGAAATCCTGTCCGGTTGGCTCCAATAGTGCCAGTCGATCAACCAGTTCACCGTCGATCGCGGAAGGCGAAATATCGGCATCAGCTTCATATGTCTCGTCGCGTTCATCTTCGGGGATAGAGCGCATGTATGTTACCA
>JAAZJV010000157.1 GCA_012800135.1 Clostridiaceae bacterium
GAAGCCAATGGCGATTCACCCGTATCGGTGGGCTCATACGATTTCACTTCAGGCAATAGCAGGGGCAACTGATCTTCAGGCAACGGCTGCCAGCCGCATGTTTCGCAAAATACCATCGGGATCGGCTCGCCCCAATAGCGCTGACGCGAAAACACCCAGTCGCGGAGCCTGTAGTTGACACGCCGATGGCCGAGATTATTCTCCTCAAGCCAGTCAGTCATTTTGACGATCGCGTCTTTGACATGTAACCCGTTAAGAAAACCGGAGTTCATCATGATACCGGTGTCAATATCGGTAAAAGCGCGCTCGGTGATGTCGCCGCCTTCGACGACACAGCGGATCGGAAGATCAAACACCTTCGCGAACTCATAGTCACGGTCGTCGTGCCCCGGCACCGCCATAATAGCTCCCGTCCCATATGAGGTCAGGACATAGTCTGAAATAAAGATCGGAATGACTTCATCGTTGACGGGATTGATGCCATCCACGCCCTCAAGCCTGATACCGGTTTTATCTTTATTGATCTCCGTGCGTTCAAAGTCGGATTTGCGCTTAGCTTCATCCTGATAGGCACGGACGTCTTCCGTATTTTGAATGAGGCCTTCATCAAGCCACTTCTCAACGAGCTCATGCTCGGGCGACACGACCATATACATCGCGCCAAAAAGCGTATCCGGGCGCGTTGTATAGACATTTAAGGGATCGCCCGCCGTCGTCGCAAAGTACACTTCCGCGCCGGTACTGCGGCCGATCCAGTTGCGCTGCTGAGTTTTGACACGCGAAATAAAATCGACGTCATCCAGACCATCTAAGAGTTTTTGCGCATAGTCCGTGATCCGAAGCATCCACTGGCTCTTGACCCGTTGCGTCGTCTCCGTGCCGCAGCGTTCACAACATCCCTCCACAACTTCCTCGTTGGCAAGCACCACCTTGCACGAGGGACACCAGTTAACAGCCATCTCCTTTTTATACGCCAGACCGGCTTTATAAAACTGCAGGAAGATCCACTGAGTAAACCGATAGTAGTTCGGATCTGTCGTGTTAACCTCGCGTGACCAATCGAAGCTGAAACCTAACGATTTCAACTGTCGTCTGAAATGGCGAATGTTGTCGCGCGTCACGGTCGCCGGATGTATACGATGCTGAATGGCATAGTTCTCCGTAGGAAGGCCGAATGCGTCCCATCCCATCGGGTACAACACGTTGTAGCCTTCAAGCCGCTTTTTTCTCGCGACAAGATCTAGCGCCGTATAGCTTCGGGGATGCCCGACGTGAAGTCCTTGTCCTGAAGGATAGGGAAATTCAACGAGACAATAATATTTCGGTTTATCTGGCACCTTGCCGTCGCGCGGCTGTTCAGCGTGAAAAACACCGGACGCTTCCCAGCGTTCCTGCCATTTACTTTCAATTTCGGAAAAACGATATTGATCCATTTAACATGCCTCCAACCGTTGTCCTATAAAGACAAACGCTGTTCTAAATAATACACGATAACGGAAAAGAATGCGCACTCCACCATCATCGGAAGGAGCTGACACATTTGTCGTCCGAAATACTATACATGAGGTCATAAAATAAGACGTTTTGATCGGGATTATGTGCGAATAGGGCATAACGTTGATATTCACCCGATGTGTTGTGGTAGAATGCAAACGTTTGAGAATTCACTTAATTGAAGGGAACACAGTCTGTGACTAAAAAACTGCTTTGGATTTTCTTTATCTCGATGCTGCCTATTGTGGAAATACGCGGGGCGATGGTTTATGCGTCCGCGAACAATGTGCCGCTTCTTTGGGGCATGCTGATCGGCATACTGGGAAACATGCTGCCGGTTCCTTTCATATTTTACCTTGCTCGCAAGTTCCTTACATGGGGCAAAGACCAGCGTTATATTTCCAAGATCTGCGTCTTTTTCTTAGAACGCGGTGCCGCAGCAGGACGGAAGCTAACAGAGAAGGCCGGCTACGGCCTCTATGTCGCCCTTTTTGTCTTCGTCGCAATCCCGCTTCCGGGAACGGGCGCATGGACAGGAACATTCGCTGCAAGTCTTTTAGATATGGATTTTAAGAAGAGCGTCATTGCGGTCATGGGAGGCGTCGTCGTCGCAGGACTACTAATCTACGCAGCTTCCATAGGCCTGATCTCAGCTTGGTTTGCCATCACAACATAAAAACACGTTTGCAATCATTCAACACCCACTACAATCTTAATGATCGTGCTGTCATGACATGCTGATGAGATTAACTGATAAGGTTATACGTATCCGGCTAAGAATTGATCGAACCGTTGTTGATTCGATAGAATGGTTGGATTTCTCCTTTTTAGAAAACGAAAGTTCTTCAGCGATGTCGATGTCAGATTGACCTGTATCACAATTACACGCAATTAGCAGGATAAGCGAAAGAGCCGACATGCATTGTTGAAAGTCTGTAATGCGAGAATTTCCGTAGACACACCTCGGAGCTTGGCAGCTTCTTCACCGATCCATGGAAGATATGAGGGTTCGTTTCGGCGACCGCGCTTTTGACGTGGAGAAAGCCATGGCGCATCCGTCTCTAGGATCAAGCGATCATCCGGAACGGCAGCGATTGCCTCACGCGCCTTCTTGGCATTGCTATACGTGATGGGGCCGTCAAAACCGATCATAAATCCCATATCAAGGAAAATTTTTAACTTGTCTTTCGATTCCGAATAACAATGTAAAACTCCGGACGGATAGTCATCGGAAAATAGGCCTGCAGCGTGTGCACGTGTCAACACATCAATCATGTCTTTCGTCGCATCACGAAGATGAATGACGACCGGAAGATCGAGTTCATACGCTAACTGAAGTTGCGATTCAAAAACTTGATGCTGTATATCGCGAGGCGAAAAATCGTAGTGAAAATCGAGCCCTATTTCACCGATTGCCACGACCGGCGCATCGCGTCCGTTCTCTAGTGCATGTCGGTTTGTTTTATCCAAGAGATCATGAAGCTGAGATGCCGTCCCCTCTTCCCACGAGATTGCTTCATGAGGATGCACACCGATTGCCACATAAATCATCGGTTCATCGACGGCGAGCTCACAAGCTTTGCGCGCATCTTCCAGATCGGATGCCGGAAGAAGTATACGCGTCACACCGACTTCACGGGCACGCTGCAGGACAGTTGAACGATCGTCATCAAACACCTCGTCTTGAAGGTGCGCATGAGAATCAAACCACTTCATTTTGTCGGTCTCCTAAGTCTGGAAAAAGATTAAGGAGTGTACTCTTCCAACGCTTCCAACTCTTTTTCCATATCAATGCGCGGGAAAATGGCACTACCTTTGTAGACGTTCGGATTTGCGACGTAAAGATCGCGTTTTGCCGCCGATGCCCATGTCACATTCTCTGTCTCGAGAATTCCGAGCCGATCACGGATGAGGGCGGGCGTGCGCGTCATAAACGGCGATATCATCACAGAAATCCGCCTCAAGTTGTCGGAAAGCGTATAGAGTACGGCAGCAAGTCGAGAATGATCGGCCTCATCTCTTGCGAGGATCCATGGCGTAGTGAGATCGATGTATTTATTGCACTGACCGATCAGAGCCCAGATCGCTTCCAATGCAAGACTAAATTCCAGCTTTTCGAGGTGTGAGTCAACGATCTTAAGGGTCTTATCGGCAAGATCGTCTAACTCAACGTCGATTTTCTCTTCAAGGCGCTCATCGGGGATGCCGTTCGGGAATGTTTTGACGACCATGGCGGCTGTGCGGCTTACAAGATTGCCGAGATCGTTCGCAAGATCGCTGTTGATGCGTTCGATCAGCGCCTGGTTTGAAAAGTTACCATCCGAACCGAATGGTACTTCGCGCAACAAAAAATATCGGATGGCGTCGACACCGTAACGATCCACCAGCACGATCGGATCAATAATATTGCCTTTCGATTTTGACATTTTTCCGCCGCCGAAGAGCAACCAGCCATGAGAAAAAATGCATTTTGGCACAGGAACACCAAGCGCCATCAAGAGCGCCGGCCATATCAGCGAATGAAATCGGATGATGTCTTTGCCGACGAGATGGACATCGGCAGGCCAGTAACGGTTGAACAGTTCCGGCTCGTCAGGATAACCTAGCGCTGTAATGTAATTGCAGAGCGCGTCAACCCAAACGTACACAACGTGCGCGGGATCAAACGGTGCGGGAATGCCCCAATCAAATGCCGTACGCGTGATAGCCAAATCATCAAGACCCGGTTCAAGAAAATTTCGGATCATTTCATTGGCGCTGGAAGAAGGGAGAACGAATGTGCCGCTGCTAAAGAGTTCTTCTAATGGTTTCTGATAGTGGGACAGTCGGAAAAAATAACAATCTTCATCTGTCTTGTGGAGTTCACGCCCACAGTCAGGACACAGATGATCCGGCGCCTGTGCCGGCGTCCAGAAAGACTCGCATGGCGTGCAGTAAAGACCTTCGTAAACTCCTTTGTATATATCGCCCTGATCATAAAGTTTCTGCACGATCGCCTGTACGGATGCCACGTGATGAGCATCCGTCGTGCGAATAAAACCGTCATATGAGATATCGAGAATTTTCCACAGAGCTTTCACGCCGACTGCCATCTTATCAACGTACGCCTGTGGCGTCATGCCTTCAGATTCTGCTGTCTGCTGAATTTTTTGCCCGTGTTCATCCATCCCCGTCAGAAAATAAACATCTTTGCCCCGCAAGCGGTGGTAGCGCGCCATAGCGTCGGCCGCAACTGTTGTGTAAGAGTTTCCGATATGTAACTGCCCGCTCGGATAATATATCGGGGTTGTGATGTAAAACGTTTCTCTTGTCATGTAATTCTCCACTCCTCATATAAAAGTTAACAGCGAACCCGAATCCGTTATCGGGCACCGTTGTATTCTGCTTTTCATGCTTTGCCGCTTGCCTTCGCCTTCCGTCGACGCTCTTGCCATAATAACCGACTATCGTATCGCGAAAATGTTTTCAAAAGGCGGCATCCCAAAAGCACTTGCGCGCTCTTTTCAAAATATCCGACGTGTCATGCCGCGAAAATGCTTTTCGAAAGATGGCATCCCAAAAGCATCACTACGCTTCCTATCTTCTCATAATCTCAGAAAAGATGAAACCGGTATTACATCACTTTGAGAGCTAAGTCGTACAACAGGTTTCGAGCGGCGCCTGTCGTCTCCGAAACAGCGTTCACCGCGTCTTTCACAGAAAGACCTTCGGCAAGGCAATCGCGAAGACGCTTTTCCAAGTCAGCGTCGTCTATGTCATCATGTGGCACACCGGTTCTTCGCAAGAATTCAGAACGACCTTCTAAGACAAGCGTAAACTCACCTTTCGGTGTCGTGTTCTCATAATAAGCCTTGGCCTCCTTGATCGTAAAATACAGGAATTCCTCGTACTTTTTCGTTAATTCACGTGCCAAGACGACGCGACGCGACGCGAGATCGTTCGCTTCCAAATCGGCAAGCGTTTTTCGAATCCGATGCGGCGCTTCATAGAAGACAACGGTGCGGAGTTCTTTTGCGATATCAGATAGATATTCTCGTCGCGCCTTTCCCTTGACAGGGATAAAACTTTCAAAAACAAAGCGCGTAGTATCCAAACCTGAGGCGGCGACGGCAGAAAGAAGCGCGGAAGGACCAGGAATAACGGAAACCGGAATACCTTGTTCAACAGCAAGCCTGACCAATGCTTCCCCCGGATCAGAGATACAGGGCATCCCGGCGTCTGAAATCAGTGCGATCGATTTCCCCTGCCTAAGATCCTCCAACAATTGGGCATGTCGAATGTGCTTGTTGTGCTCGTAGTAGCTGATAATCCGGTTCCCAATTCCAAGAGAGGACATCAAACGCGCCGCACGACGCGTATCTTCGGCGGCAATGTAATCGACGTTTTCGAGCGTTGTCTTTGCGCGGGGACTTAAATCGTCTCGATTGCCGAGCGGTGTCGCCACTAGATACAGCATTCCCTCGCGCGCAACGTGCTCTTCTGCGATAATGAATTCATCCGCCATCGGATCACATCATCTTTTCTTCGACGGACGTTTCCTTAATACTTCCTTTTCGGATGTCGTCTAAAGTACGACCGCCCATCATCAGCCCCATCTCCTCAACAGTCGTTTCCGACGGCCTGACGCATCCCATGGCGCGTCCTTCGTAGAGGACGATGATGCGGTCGCTTAGACGCATGATTTCTTCCATCTCTGTCGAAACGAGGACGATGCCTACACCCTTGTCGCGCTGATCAATCAGTTGGTTGTGAATGTATTCTACTGCGCCGACGTCAAGACCGCGTGTCGGATGCATGGCGATCAGAAGCTTGGGCTGGCGGCTGATCTCGCGCGCCACTACAACTTTCTGCTGATTGCCGCCGGAGAGATTTTGAGCCAGCTCATAGGGACTCGGCGTTTTAACGGAAAAGTCCTGAATCAGCTTTGCACTGCGCTCCTCAACCCCGATCCAGTTCATCAAAGCACCTTTCCCGAAGTCTTTTTTGTAATAGTCTTGCAGTGCAAAATTCTCAACCAGCGTCATAGGCATGACAAGACCCGTTTTTTGCCGATCTTGGGGAATGTGCGAAACGTCATTGGACATGATGTCTCGAGTCGAAAGCTTCAAAAGATCTTTCCCCTGATACAGGGCTTCTCCGCTTGATGCGCTGCGAATGCCGGTTAAACATTCGACCAGCTCGGCCTGTCCATTGCCGTCAACACCGGCGATTCCGAGGATCTCTCCTTTGTGCACCTCAAAAGTAAGATCTTCTAATAACTTACCCTCGTTCGACTTTTCACGATGCAAGGAAAGGTTATTAACCTCAAGCAGTGTATCGCCGACCGGTTGTTGGCGCGTGACAGCATCGAAATGGATATCGCGTCCGACCATCAGACGTGCAAGTTCTTCAACAGAGCATTGATCGATATCATAAGTGCCAACGACTGTTCCCAAACGAAGCACGGTCACACGATCCGAAATCTCTTTGACTTCATCTAATTTATGACTGATAAATATCACTGTGAATTGATTATCCGTCAACGCGCGTATCATCTTAAAGAGAGCACGCGCCTCTTGCGGCGTCAGTACAGCGGTCGGCTCGTCAAGAATCAATATTTTTGCGCCGCGAAAGAGAGCTTTAATAATCTCCACGCGTTGCATTTCTCCGACGGAAAGCGTGCCGACAATGGCATCAGGATCAATCTCCATACCGTAACGCTCGGCAAGCTCCTTCAAACGTCGTCCGGCCTCTTTGCGGTCAAGTTTAATGGAACTCCCTTCTTTGTCACCGATCAGGCAATTTTCGGTCACCGTCATCGTCGGGATTAACATAAAATGTTGGTGCACCATGCCGATGCCACGTTCCATCGCATCACGTGCAGAGTTGAATCGAACAGTTTCACCTTCTAGACGAATTTCGCCGGACGTCGGTTTATAAAGGCCGCACAAAATATTCATCAACGTGCTTTTGCCGGCGCCGTTTTCGCCTAAAAGCGCATGCACTTCTCCTTCCTTCACCGAAAAACAGATGCAGTCATTGGCCAGCACACCGGGAAATTGTTTGCAGATATTCTCCATCTCAAGAATGACACCCATAACCTACTCCTTAGCCGCGTTTGTACGGTTTGCCGAGCGAGGCGGGTGCCACAGCACGGCTTGCGAAAATGGTCAGCGCAATGATCGTCAATATATAGGGAATCATCGTCAGGAACGTATAGGGAATGCCGATGCCGGCCACTTGAAGCACGTTGCTGACCACGTTGCCCGCCATGAAAATCATCGCAGCAACCATGATGCCGGCCGGTTTATATTTGCCGAAAATTACTGCTGCCAACGCGATGTAACCGCGCCCGGCAACCATATCTTCTGCGAAAAAGTCCAGCAATCCCGTCGAAAGAAACGCACCGCCTGCGGCAACAATCGTGCTGCCGACAATCGTCGCCAAATACTGCGTACGATACACATTGATACCTAGTGTATCCGCCACTCGCGGATTCTCACCGACCGATCGAAGGTTGAGCCCAGGCTTCGTTTTGAAAAGGAAATAGTGTATCACGGGGACGAGCAAGAAAGCGATGTAGACAATCGGCATCTGAGCAAAAAACGCGCGTCCTATAACAGGTATTTTCGATAAGAGCGGAATTTCCAATACCTTAAACGCATCGACTTTTGTCACGGTCGTCTCAATGCCGAACAAAACGCGATTCAACGTGGTTGAAAGGCTCAGTCCCAGAATATTAAGCGCGGCACCGACGACCGTCTGGTTAGCGCGAAGTGTAACTGTAAGCACGGCAAAGAGCAGACCGAATATGGCACCTGCCAACATGGCCAGCAAGAGTCCCAACCAGACACTACCGAAATAGTGAGATCCGGCGACGGCGGACAGCGCGGCGATCAGCATTATGCCTTCAGCACCGATATTCAAAAGGCCGCTCCAATTCATGAGCAAAAGACCGAGACCCGCCAACAGAACCGGAGCCGCCATGCGGATATCCGTAAACAGGTAACCGCCAATGGTTTGAAGTAAATCCATACTACGCCACCTCGCTTTCCTGACGATTTATCTTTTTCATCTGATATTCATTCCACTTGTCGAGCAACATCTGGCTGGCGACCACGGCGAAAATAACGAGAGCCTGCACAACCGAAACGATTGCGTTCGGCACTTTGGCTCTGATCTGCATTCGGTTCCCTCCGGCGCGAAATGCCCCGAAAAGCAGCGCGCCAATCACAATACCTACAGGGGTATTGTTGCCGATCAAAGATACGGCGATGCCGTCAAAACCGTAACCAGGCGAAATTTCAGGAATCATGCGGATCTGTATACCGAGAATTTCATTGCATCCTGCAAGTCCGGCAAGACCGCCCGCAAGAAACATAACGAGCAGGATGTTTTTATCCGTATGAATCCCCGAATAACGCGCCGCCGACAGATTCAATCCGGCAACGCGTACTTCATAACCGCGTTTACTTCGCCAGAGAAAAAGCCAGAACAGCACGACAAAGACGATGGCGATGACAAAGCCCCAATGTGCCCTTGTGCCTGAAATAAGATTTGGCAGCTGTGCAGTGCTCCGAACCGGCTGTGTCTGACAATTGATGCCCGGCGGTTCAATCATCGGGCCGTTAACCATATAGTCGATAAAGCTGATGGCAATCGTGTTCAGCATGACCGTCGTAATGATTTCACTTGCCCCGAACCGCACCTTGAGCGCACCGGCGATCAAACCCCAAAGGGCGCCGCCTAGGAATCCGGCCAAAATGGTCAGCGGAAGGTGCAGCGCGGCAGGAAGACCCGAAACATAAATGCCGGTTGCCGTTCCGGCAAGCGCACCCATGTAGAGCTGTCCTTCCATACCGAGATTCGTCAGTCCGCACCGGCTCGCGAGCGCGTAGCTCATTCCTGTAAAGATTAAGGGCGTCATTTTCACAAGCGTTTCGCCAAAGGCGTTTTTGCCTCCGAAAGCGCCGTCAACCATCGCTACAGCAGCCGAAAAGGGATCAAAGCCGATCGCGTAAATCAGGAGCATGCCCAAAGCCAGCGCAAACACCGTCGCGCCGAATGAAACAATAACTTGCTTCACGCCCGCTTTTCCCTGTGTTTTCATTTTAGTTGAGAGTAATACTTTCACTTGAACGTCCCCATTTTTGCAGTTTCTATACTAAGTGCTTTGTAAAAACTCCGCTGTTCGCGGTTGCGGATTCGGCGGAGTTCATGCATTCATCTGCCGCGTTCAAGGACAAAAGAGACAGGAACCGATAGCGCTTCTCTGCGCACTTTTTACGGTTTCATGACACATGTCATAAAAGGTCGGGGCGACAGGCGGCAGACCTCCGCCCCGACCGAAAGGGCGATATTAATAGTCGCCAAGATCACCGTTGTAGAGTTTCTGGATCACGTCGTTGATGGCATCGACTTTTTCTTTCGGGAGCTTTTTGTCCCAGCCGTGCCAATCCGATACGACTGTGCCCTTATCTTTCAGTGTATACACCACCATGCCGCTCTTCCATTTGCCTTCTGCAATGGACAGGAAGACATCTTCATAAATCGCGGGGTAGTTGCGCATAACGGAGAGCACAATGGCATCCGGAGCGACTCCGTACTGGTCGCCATTGAATCCGAGGGCATAAACGCCTTTCTCTTCCGCCGCATGCAGACAGCCGAGCTGAGCCGTGTTCGCGCTCGCTGAAATGACGTCAAAGCCATCGTTGATAAACGCAAGCGCACGCTCTTTGGCAAGATCGGCGTCAGTCAGCGTGCCTAAATAATCTGTCTTGACCTCGGCTTCCTTATTCGTCAGACGAACGCCTTCTTCAATCCCTGAAACAATATCCGTGATAGCAGGAATATCTTGGCCTCCGAGGAAGACGACTTTATTGTTCTCGGTCAAAATACCCATGATCGCGCCGATCAGAACCCCCATGTTGACGGGTCCGACGTATGCGAGATTCGGAATATCCTGAACTTGGTCGGCCGTGCTCGCATCGACGCGGAATCCGTACGACAGGCAGAAATGCGAATCGGGGTACGCACGAGCCATTTCCTCTGCAGACGCTTTGAACTGCGAACCATGGACGATGATCATGTCATACTTTTCTTCAGCATAGGTTCTGATGTATTCGGCCATGTCAGACACAGCAATGTTCTCGTTGTACTCCAACTTGATTCCGTATTTATCTGAAAGATTTTTGACGGACTCATAGCAGATCTGGTTCCAGCCATTGTCGGTAATGACACCGGAAAGCAGGGCGACTACCTTCATCTTCGAGAGATCTTTCTTGTCTCCCCCATCGACCTCACCGGCTTTCGTTTCTTCTGGTTTGCTGACGTCAGGTTTATCTTCCTTTGCGCAACCGGCAATGGCGACCGCGCCAAACACCATGAGCACTGCCAACAAAACGGCTAAACATTTTTTCATATACTTTCCTCCTTCGTATTGGCTCCCGCGTTCTCAAATGCGGGATAATCCACTTGCTGAAATTCTATAAAAAATCAGGAAAACTCACAAGAAACATAATAAAATATTTACTTTCTTCGTTTTACCTGCCATATCCCAAACATAAAATGTCGCTCCAAAGAGAAAACTATGTCGCATCGCTCATTGATAACAAGCGACACGACTTCAAATCATTGCAATGAGATCGAAAACATCCACAGACGGACGTATGTTGTCCACATACTTTTTTCATTGAATCCGATCATGACATTATTCGGGCTTCTCAACGATGAACACCAGCTTCACAGTACAGCTCAGCTTTCTATACTGCTGTAGTGACCTAGCTGTCAATGTTCATTGCCGTCGGGCGGATCAAATACCTTTGATCCGCCCGTTCATCTTTCAGACTTTCTCTACTCTTCGGAAATGGCGTCCATTGGACAAGCGTCCATGCATGAACCACAATCGATACAGAGGTCAGGATCGATCACATATTTGCCGTCTCCCTCAGAAATTGCACCCACCGGACATTCGCTTTCGCAAGATCCACAGCTGATACATTCGTCACTAATAACATGCGGCATATTAAGCCTCCTTCATAACGTTGATGAATGCGCCGGCCATCAGTCGGCACATTAAATTAATTTATGATTATTTATACTATCATAATTTTATACACAAATTTATCTTGATTGCCTTTTTTTCGGAGATCCTTTATCAGATTCCCCGTGTTTTTGTTCAACTCGAACATCGTCGGCATCATATACAACGACCTCAATTGTATCATCCCCATCGAGCGCAACAGTCAATTTTTCCTGAAGAAGATGTATCTCTTTGACGACGCCAGGGCCATCCGGTGTCATGACATTCGCATTTTTACGCGGTAAACGCTTTTTTGCGTCGAGGTAAGCATCATGTTCGTATGCCAGACAGCAAAGAAGTCTGCCGCACATGCCGGATATTTTACCCGGATTCATCGCGAGATTTTGGTCTTTGGCCATTCGAATAGAAACCGGCTTAAAATCTGTGAGAAAACTGCAGCAACAAAGTTCGCGTCCACAAGTGCCAAGGCCTCCGATCATGGCCGTTTCATCGCGTACTCCGATCTGTCGAAGTTCAATGCGCGTGTGAAAAACAGATGCAAGATCGCGCACCAGATCACGAAAATCGACACGTCCCTCTGCCGTAAAAAAGAACGTGATTTTACGGTTATCAAAACCGTATTGTACGCTCACCAAAGACATCTCTAGGCCATGCTGTTCAATCTTCTCTCGCGCAATGGCTTCGGCTCGTTTCTCAAGAACCTTATTTTCTTCAAAATGACGCAGATCGTCGTTTGACGCGAGACGTATCACCCAACTGTAGTTGCGATCTTCTACTGCCTGGCGCTTGACACGCTTCGACCAGTCGGACGCCACGCCTATTTCTTCTCCTTGACCGGTATCAATAATCAGATGATCGCCTCGAAGAATCGTAATACCTTCAGAAAGCGCGTGAACCGGCCGCCCTGTGCCGTGTAGTCTCACTGAAACAAGGCGAAGTTCATCATCGCTGTCTTTCTCTGCCGAAAGCGGCATAAGACTTATTGAAAGGCGCTCTTCTTTGTCATCTTTGTCATCGGTCCATTTTTCTGAATCATTCATGGGTTTATTCTCTATTTCCATTTCTCTGCTGTTTGTCATTTCTTCAATTCTTAATTATGAATTATTATATTGCTTTATTGCTCAAATTCTCGTTATGAAATTATTTACGTCATTATCGCCTTTATATACTCACGTGTTACCACTATCGCAGGGTCTTCACAGAACGGCTCACATCGGAACGAGAGGATCCGCAAGAAAGGTGTCAGGCGCTACAACGTGCCCTCCGAGTCTAGCACGAAGCCCAAGTAAGAGGCGTGACGAAGCATGGTCAAAATTTACATTAAAGATTAGCGCCTGCGCCATCTGATTGATGAGACGAAGCGCTTCTTCCGGATCGGATCTTCGCTTGTTCGGTAACGCCAGCATGGCGACCAACTGATCACGATAATCGTGATTGATGATGGCAACGTCCTGAACTTCATCGCGAAGAAGTAGAAGATCGCGAACAAAACTGGCAAGAAGGCTTAACACAAACCGTATACTCGATTTTTCGCTCTTCAAAATCTCCAGACCCTTGGTAAGACACCAAGCGACGGTAGCATCAGGAAGTGCGACAAAGAGCGCAAACACCTGTTCACGCAACGCCTGAAACGATTCATCCTCAGCGATACGAAGTGCCTGCCCGGGAAGTCCTTCTCCGAATCGAACACCCGCTTTTATGGCGGCTTCGTCTCGAACGCCATGTTCGCGAAGAATTGACACGATATCATGCTCATCGCGTCGCCCGATCCGAATGATGGCACAGCGCGAGACTATGGTAGGCAGAAGACGCTCCGCATCCTCGACCAAAAGAATGAAACGAACAAATTCGGGGTGTTCTTCGAGCGGCTTCAGAAGCGCATTCTGTCCTTGCTCACTCAAGGTGTCAGCTTTTGCCGCATTCACCGTGTAGACGCGGCGACGACTGACCTGCGGAAAAATGTCGATTGTTTCCGATACACGTTCCCGCACAAGTGAGACCGGAATCCGCCCTTTACCTTCCGGCGGCTCCACCACAACGCTATCGAAGTGGGCGTTGTCATCCATGAGAATACACGAAGTACATGTACCGCACGCCCCATTTTCCGGATCAGGTTTCTCGCACAACCACGCCGCCGCTAATCGACGGGCGATAAAGTGCTTGCCGGCGCCCTCTTCACCCGCAAGAAGAATAGGAGCCGGCGCGCCGCTGAGCCTTTGTCTTAGCTGGCGCATCAACTCCGGCGAAGCGTGGATTGAGCGAAGGCTAAGCGCCCCGTCTTCTCCGTATGACGCTGAAGCATGTGTCGGACGACGCGGCGTATTCGACATCTCAGAATTTCTCAAAATATTCGACCGGCAC
>JAAZJV010000019.1 GCA_012800135.1 Clostridiaceae bacterium
CGAGTTCCAAGAATACTCAAAGTATCTAGGACACGGTTGTAGAAATGATTAGAAACACGATACGCAATATCAAAACGGTTTGCAATACACCGTTTTTGAATAAAAAAGTAATCTTTTGGAAAAAAAGAAAGGATGAAAAACATGAAAAAGAACAGAACTAAGTTGGGGTTCATTTTGGTGCTTGTTGTCGCCTCCCTGCTGTTGACGGTTGCTTGCGCGCCCAAAAAAGATGACAGCAAACTGGTGATCGGTGTCAGCCCCGCACCCCACGCGGAGATTGTAAAGCTTATTCAGGAAGATCTTGCAAAACAAGGCGTGACGCTCGAAATAAGAGAGTTTAATGATTATAAGACGCCCAACATCGCGCTTTCTGACGGAGACATCGACGCCAATTATTTCCAGCATATCCCTTATTTTGCGGACGAAAACCGGGTCGGAAAATACAATCTGGAAATTCTCTGCGGTGTTCATATCGAGCCGATGGGATTCTACTCGAAGACGCTGACATCATTGGATGACATTCCCGAAGGCGCGGAAATTATGATTCCGAACGATACGACGAACGAAGGTCGCGCGCTGCTTCTCTTGCAGGATAAGGGACTCATCACGTTAAAAGAAGGTGTGGTCGGAGGTACCGCAACACCGCATGACATCGCGGACAATCCGAAAAACCTCGTATTCACTGAGCTCGAAGCGGCAACGATCCCGCAAGCCTATGCTGATGCCGACGGAGCAGTCATCAACGGCAACTATGCGATTGAACATGGACTTAACCCGATGAAGGATGCGCTCGCTGTTGAAGGAACGTCCAGTCCCTACGTCAACATTGTGGCCGTTCGAAATGGCGATGCCGCCAAAGAGGCGTTCAAGAAGTTAGCCGAAGTACTGCAGAGCGATAAAGTGAAAGAGTATATCGAATCAAAATATGAAGGCGCTGTCATTCCTGCATTCCAAAGCAAAGAAGAAGCGGACAACCTCGCTTCTCAATACTGAGAATGATACAAGACGTTCGATTGAAAAAATGATCAATATCCGCGGGCGCCCGTGAGCGATTCATCGTTTGTGACCCAGTTTTCAACAGGGATCACGCGGTAGTCATCGCGAGTGTCCCGGATGATCACCTGCTCAATGCCCGCATTGATGATCAAACGTTTGCAGAGCGCGCAAGGCATCGCCTGTTCGACGTATTTACCCGTTCGCGCATCGCGTCCGACAAGATAGAGGGTGCTGCCGATGAGATCGCGGCGAGCGGCACTGATGATGGCGTTCATTTCGGCGTGAACGCTACGACAAAGTTCATAGCGCTCACCGCGAGGAATTTGAAGTTTTTCGCGTGTGCAGTAGCCGAGTTCGTTGCAATTGGCTCGCCCTCTCGGCGAGCCGACATAACCTGTGGAAATGACCTCGTCATCTTTGACAATGACAGCTCCAAAATGCCTGCGAATGCAGGTGGCTCGCTCGCTCACCACTTCGGCAAGATCAAGATAGTAATTGGTCTTGTCGCGCCGTTTTACGGATTGAAGGCTTGTCTCTTTTTGCATAATGGCTACGCTCCTTTTTTCTAATTTAAGCATACCACGAGAGCGATCATGTGCAAATGGAACAAGTCATAAAAAGGTGCATTCCGATATTGTAAAGTCTGCAAGTAAACGCGGTGCGAAGCCGATATGTCGCCGGCTTCATTTTGTAAAAAGGTATTGAACAAGTGTCGGATGCCATGCAAACGCCCGGCAGATTTTCATCTGTCGGGCGTTGGTCGATCCTTATTAAACATAAACTTGCGTAAGATCTATATGCGCAGGTATGAATGATCAGGCGGCCGATATCAGGAGCATTGATCTAGGTGTAATCCGCGTACGCGGGAGGAATTTTATCCTGCTACGTCCAGCTCGCCTAATGTATTAGTGTAATCCGCGTACACGGGAGGA
>JAAZJV010000158.1 GCA_012800135.1 Clostridiaceae bacterium
AATAAGGCTGTTCAACCGCTTTAACGTAGTCCATATTGCGTACCTCCTTTTCCATAAAATCGGATGTTCTTACACGCAACGGCAGCGGACCACCCGTAGACCTTAAGCATTCTAGCAGATGATGAACACATCGGCAAGGATCGAATTAAAAATTGCGTTCTGATCTGGGTTCGCTGCGATCGCGCCTGTCGCGTCCTTCCGAACCGCGCTGTCCGCGGCGCTGCCTTGCGGATCGATCGCTGCCGTATTCGCGATTGCCGCCCGGACGACGCTCGCGGCGATTGCGGCTGACGCCGTACCCGTCATCGTCGTCGCGATCATTGCTCCTGAAGCTGCGACCGTAGCGTGAACCGCCTTTGCCGTCTCTATCACGGCTGCCGCGGCCACCACGACGGCCACCACGATCACGATCGCTCTCATTGCCACGACGTCCCTCGTGCTTTGATTCAACGTAATCGTCAGGCTTCTCAATAGCATCGCGCATAGAGAGATTCAAACGGCCTTGTTCATCGATCTCGGAAACAACGACGGTAACGTTATCGCCGACACTGACAACATCTTCGACTTGATTGACATGACTCCATGCCATTTTGGAGATGTGAACGAGCCCCTCTTTTCCCGGAGCAATTTCGACGAAAGCTCCAAATGACATCAAACGTGTAACGACACCATCAAAGACCGTTCCGGGCTCAGGATCAAAAGCGATCGCACGGATAATATCCATGGCTTTTTTGCCGGAGGCCTGATCGAGAGATGCGATGTAAACGTGACCGACTTCGCCATCTTCTTCGACTTCAATCTCGGTGTTCGTTTCGTCGGTGATGCGGCGAATAACTTTGCCGCCTGAGCCGATGACGTCACGAATTTTATCGGAAGGAATATCAATCTGGTCGATTTTCGGCGCATATGGCGAAAGCTCCTCACGCGCTTCGGCAATGGTTCGGTTCATATGTTCATTGATGATCTCAAGTCTTCCTCTGCGCGTAAGATCAAACGCATCGCGAATGATATCCATCGTCAACCCGTCTACTTTGATGTCAACTTGGATGGACGTAATACCGTCACACGTTCCGGCAACCTTGAAATCCATATCTCCGTAGAAATCTTCAATACCTTGAATGTCCATAAAGACGAGATAGTCGTCAGGATTTTCCTCATCGATGATCAGGCCGGATGAAATGCCGGCAACAGGCTTCGTGATCGGCACGCCCGCCGCCATCAGAGCCATCGAGGTTGCGCATACGGACGCTTGAGACGTCGAACCATTTGACATCAATACTTCGGAGACGCAACGGATAGCATAGGGAAACTCCTCAACGTCAGGTAATACAGCATGAAATGACCGTTCCGCTAATGCGCCGTGTCCAATTTCACGACGACCGGGCGAACGGTTAGGACGAGCCTCACCGACGCTGTAAGACGGGAAGTTATACTGGTGCATAAACCGCTTCGTTTCCTGCGGCTCAATCCCGTCCAGACGTTGTGCATTGCCGGTCGTACCGAGTGTGCAGATGGTCAGAACCTGCGTCTGACCGCGCTGGAAGAGCGCTGATCCATGCACACAGGGCAGGAGATCAATGTCAGTATTGATCTGGCGTATTTCGTCGAGTGAGCGCCCGTCGACGCGTCGATGCTCCTTCAAAAGGTGGTCACGCACAGCAATTTTCTCAAGTTTGTAGGTCACGTCACCTGCGTATTCTTTATACGAAGAATTCTCTTCCTCAAGCATGGCGGCAATCTCTAGTTTGAGATCAGCAACGTTCTGTTCGCGAACTGTTTTATTATCGCTCAACACAGCTTCGCGTATTCTTGGCAAGAACAATTCACGGCACCGCGCGAAAACGTCGTCCGGCACATCAAGTGGCGTGTAGTCAAATTTAGGCTTTCCAATTTCGTCACGCATTTGATTGATCATATGGCAGACGTTCTGAATGACTCTATGACCTTCCTCGATCGCTTCGAGCATGGTCTCTTCGGGAACTTCGTCAGCACCCGCTTCGATCATACAGATTTTGCTATCTGTGCCTGCTAGGAAGAGATCAAGTTCCGAATCATCTCTCTCTTCAATTGTAGGATTTACGATAATCTCGCCGTCAACGATGCCTACCTGGACACCTGCGACAGGCCCATTCCAAGGAATATCTGAAATGGTGATGGCCGCAGATGTGCCGATCAGCGCGGCCACCTGAGGTGAACAGTCGTGATCGACGGACAAGACTAAGTTGTTCACCACGACATCACGCCTGAGATCTGACGGGAAAAGCGGTCGGATGGGTCGGTCAATTGAGCGCGCTGTCAACATCGCGTTCTCGGTCGGACGTCCCTCGCGGCGTAAAAAACCGCCGGGAATTTTGCCGACGCTGTACATTTTTTCTTCATAGTCAACGGACAACGGAAAAAAGTCGATGCCTTCGCGCTCCTCTTGAGAAGCGGTTACCGTTGTCAAAACGACGGTGTCACCGTACCTGACAAGCACGGAGCCGTTCGCAAATTGTGCGAGCTCCCCTGTTTCCAAAGACAGCGGAATGCCGTTAAAATCCATATCATAGGTTCTTTTACTCATGATTCCTCCAAATCATTCTTTCATGTTCTTCCATCAAGTAAAATGGAACTGTTTCACGTAATAGGTGTCGTAGTGCTTAATGTTTCTTCACGCACAAAAATGACACCCGGGCATACAAAAACTGCAGTTCGACGATTTATTTCGTAACTGTAGATGTATCGCTCCAAAATTCTTTTAACTGTTCTTGTGAGAATGTAGACAATAGAGTGTAGAGTCCGACTCCCTTTCAGGACGAAAGAGGGGCGCAATCTACGTCCCACTGTCTGTTCTCACCGATGGTCGGTGCGGATTTGGCGGTCGCAAGATGCGGAGCAACACGACCGCCGTCCGAACACTTACTTCCTAATTCCAAGCCTTGCAATCAAGGAACGATAGCGCTCGATATCTTTCTTTATCAGATAATCGAGAAGCGCCCGACGCTGACCGACAAGCTTGAGAAGACCGCGGCGCGTATGGTGATCGCGCTTATGCACCTTCAAGTGCTCGGTCAAGTGATTGATGCGCCATGTCAGAAGTGCCACTTGAACTTCAGGTGAACCGGTATCACCCTCATGGGTTTGATACGACTCGATAATGGCTTGTTTCGTTTCTTTGTCCATTTATTCCTCCTATACTCCCTAAACAGCGTGTGGGCAGGACAAATCCAAACACGATGTAAAGGGGATGACTTTTGTTATTGTAACACAAGATAAGATAAACGACACAACCAGCTTAAATATTGGGATAGAGACATGCCGTTTACAGTATGATGAAAATGTGATCGAAACAATATCTGAACAAGATCATTGATCAAAACTTGATGGAGGAATGCTGCGATGCGGCGACATACGATTCCAAGGATCCTTCTATCGATACTGGGCGGGGCTATGATTGCATTGGGCGTCGGTCGCCTCGCTTTGGGAGTCGTCGGCGAACATGGAACGGCAGTCATCACCAGTGTTCGACGCCAAGGAGGTGAACTCACGACGGCGGGCAAGCCGGGCAGATATTTCTATCACATCGGCTACTCATTTAACCTCCCCGATGGTCGCATCGTTGACGGATGGACTGCCAGAGTCGGAGACAGCACCTACATCAAAGCCGACGGAAAATCGACAATTCCCGTCCGCTATCTAAAAGTGTTGCCACAGGTTAACGCGCCTGAGTCTTCTACAAGACTCTCAATAGGACAACCTGTTCTCATTGGCGCAGGCATATTCCTCATTGTAGTCATGAATCGAGACATGAATCGAAAGAAAATAAATAAGAACAAGCGCCAGCGCGAATAGCTCGATTCCTGTCGTCATACGTATCTCTACACTCAATCTTTGAAGGCTAGAAAAAACCTATCTCCGTGATTGAGTGCACGATATTCAGCTTTATTAACCTCTGCCGGAATCTGCGACAAAAACAATACGCTCTACCGGCATCGACGACGATAAGCTTCCCAAAGCAGGATCGTGCCGGCAGACGCAACATTGAGCGATTCCGCGCGTCCAGTCATCGGTATGCGGACAAGGCTGTCAGCATGTTGCAGTGCATTGTTTGAAAGGCCATTACCTTCATTTCCGAGCATAATAGCGATGCAAGGCTCCGTGAGTATCTCGTCAGTTACTCTATCGAAAGACAATCGTGATTTGTCTTCCGGAGAATCAATAAGATTAATGCCTTCAAGCGCAGCAGCGTAACACATGAAACCTTTTGCTTTAAGTGTCTCCAAGACCTTGACGGCCTCGGTCTTTTCTTCCTGAACGATTGAGATGTGAAATAACGATCCCATTGCAGCAGCAGACGTTTTTGGGTTCCAAATACTCGCCGTTGATCCTGCGACAACAACGCCGTCAAATGAAAAGGCATCTGCCGTACGAATCAGGGTGCCGACGTTCCCGGGATCTTGGACATCTTCAAGAAAAAGAAGCCTCTCGGCATCAGGATGGTTCAAAAAGAAATCATCCAGAGTCAAGGTCATCGGTCTGGCAAGAGCCATCACGCCTTGCGACGTTTTCATCTGTGAAACTTTAGAGAACAGAGACAACGGTAATTGCACATGATCAACATCGATGGAGAGAGATTTAAGCGTATCATAAGCGCCCCTTCCCGCCTCGTCGTCAGAGAAAAAAACAGCCTGCACATGAACACCGGAGCACAGCGCCTCTTCTACATGCCGAAGGCCTTCCACGAGCACAAGCTGATTCTTTTTCGCGCTTCTAGGCGATGTCGCCGTCGCATATAACGTCTTATAGAGCGGATTTTGTGATGAAGTGATCGTTCTCATGATGATTTAATACTCACTAGCTTGAAATTCCTAGTTTTTTTATTGTTAGTAATATGATATTTATGCTCCTCTTTTCGACTCTCTCGTCTCTGTCTGTTAAATCATTTTTTACAAATTGAGAATTATGACCGTTCCCGTGAGATCATTCTACCAGCCTAATATGAGAACTCAATAGTTGGATGATTCTGTCACGAAAATGCTTCTTATGTCACATAATATGTTTCGCCTTAATTTAATTCTAACAAATATGGATTGAAGTTTTCAGATCACTGCTTATGCATTAGGCAAATAACCTCTTGACATGAATGGTTTATCCGTGTAAACTCACCATGTAGTTTACTCTAGTAAACCAGCGGGAGGTTTTTTATGTTTGATATCGAACTCGGTGCGGTACAAGCACAATTTGCAGATATAGTGTGGGCGAATGAGCCGGTAACGTCCGGCGATCTCGTCAAAATTTGCAAGAATGCGTTGAAGTGGAAAAAATCGACGACTTACACCGTTCTTCGCAGACTTTGTGAGAAAGGCCTTCTTCAAAACGAGAACGGCATCGTCACATCATTAATTCCGCGCGAAGAGTTTTATTCCGTCAAAAGCAAAAAGATCGTCGAAGAGTCATTCGACGGCTCTCTTCCCGCTTTCATCGCCGCTTTTATATCACAAAAAAATCTCACAGCCGAGGAAGTTGATGAGATACAGGGTATGATTGACGCTTTCAAGAAGTCTCAATCATAGATAAAGATCATTTATATAAGTAGGTCATTAGTGAAGTGCCTGTTGAGGATACGTTTCGAGCATGCTGACCGTATAAAATGTACAAC
>JAAZJV010000159.1 GCA_012800135.1 Clostridiaceae bacterium
CACTGATTGAATGTATTTTTGCAATGTGAATAAAAGGGCATAGTACACGCCGATCAGTACGTCGCTTGAAGGATAATTAGACTGATCAGAGGTCAGCATCTTAAGAAGATACTCAAATTGTTCTTTCACCATCGAACGGTTTCCGACAATCAAGGCGGTTGTCAATTTTTTCTCAATAGCATCGTACGATGTATGCCACCACATATCTGCAAATAAATCGGCATTCAATGTTGTAGAAATAGTTGCCTTTAATTCATCATTACTTTGAGTAAGGCACCGTTGTAGTTGTTCATTGAGTTCTTCTTGACGTATAGGCTTCAGGAGATAATCGGTAACGCCGAGTTTTAACGCTTCGCGCACATACGCATAATCATCGTAGCCGCTAATCATAATAACAGGGCGATTGAATCCTTCACGGCGAAGCTTTTTAACTAATGCGATCCCGTTTAAGCGCGGCATGCGAACATCTGTGATGACGATGTCGGGATGTACTTTTTTAATGAGCTCAAATCCCGTTTCGCCGTCGGTTGCTTCGCCGACGAGTTTTAAGCCCAATGCAGACCATGAAACCAATTTTTTGATGACTTCTCTCGTCCAGAGTTCATCGTCAATGATCACCATGGTTTTCATTCAGAAGCTCCTTCATTTTCTGCCTTCAAGACAACACGGACGGTTGTTCCTTGACTTTCCGAACTCTCGATAAAAACGCCGTAACCATTACCCGGCGAACAGAGGCGTATGCGTGCATCCACGTTGGCTAATCCTATTTGACTATCTTTATGAAGTGCGTCATCGGCACTCTTTTTTAGCATTTCCTGGATATCTTTCAAGCGTTCTTCTGTGAATCCTGTTCCATTATCCATGACTGAAATAATCAGTTCACCGTGATCACCGCGTCGACTTTCAATTGTTAAGATCCATGCGCCAGGCTTCTCGGTCAGACCGTGTTCAAAGCTGTTTTCGGCTAAAGGCTGCAGAATCAATTTTGGTATTCTCAAGTGCAACGTGTCCGGTTGAAGGTTAAGCCTGAGTTCGATGCGATCGTTAAAGCGTTTGTTTTGGATCGTAACGTAGCTTTTCAAATAACGGATTTCTTCTTCCAGTGTAACCATCTCTTCTGAAAAATTGAGAGAGTAGCGCAGTATATCACTCAGGGCAAGGGTGACTTGGTAGATTTCCGGAGCATCTTTTTTTAGAGCCATGCCACCGATCACTTGGAGAGTATTGTACATGAAATGCGGATTGATCTGTGCTTGTAAAGCCCGCAGTTGGGCGTCTCTTTTCTCGACGGCACTTTTGAAAGTCTGTGCGATCAGTTCTTTGTTTCGCGCGATCATATGGTCGAAACTCGTTTGTAAGACGCCGATCTCATCGTTTCTGACGCGGGGATGTGGCGTTTCCTTATGCTCATGCAGTTTAAGAGATGTCATTTGTTCAGAAAGATCTCTAATAGGACGAGTCACCGTATGTGAGAATACAATCGCTGAGGCGACACTTGCCAAAACGGCCATGAGTGCAAAAAGCAGGCTGTTCAGAATGGTCGGACGTAATGCGGCAATGATCGTTTTATTTGGAACAGAGAAAAGGATCTGTATCTTTCCGTTATTTACTTCGCGATAAAACCAGAAATGATCGTCACCGGAAAACTCTTTTTGATTACTTTCTTGTAATTTTAGGCGTATTGTTTCGATGTAGGCTTCATCAAACGTCCAGTTTGTTCCATAATCAGCTTCAATTAACGCATGCTGATCATTAAAGAGCAGAATCGTTTCCTCAGGAACCGTTTTAATATCGGCTAAAATCTTTTGTATATAGTAAGGACGCCTGTGTATCGCAACCAAAGCAATCGGCAGACGGTCATGGAAGCGGTAAATCTGATGACAGACGATGATTTCTTTATCATTCCGTAAATAGACAAGATTTGTTTGAAGATCGGGATCTCTTTTATTCCATAAGTCAAGACGGTCGCCTATTGGCGCCATGTAAGCAGCCGAGCGCTCGGCCACGAGAACATGATCTTTCTGCAAATTGAACAAAGAGACCTCGTTGATGCTGTTATCCATGCTTAGGATGGTGCTCATCGACGTTAAAAGTTTTCTTCTTGACTCGTAGTCAAGATCGTCGTCGAGAGCATGCCAATTCTGAATTGCTGCTTTGAGTTCTTTATCGACTTCAAATTGATAAAATTGATCAAGGGTCTCATTTAACTCAAGGCTCAAGCGATTCTCAAGCCAACTGCTGCTCATCCTGCGATCATAGATGAGTTGATCGCGCATCGTTTTATAGGTGACTCGTGTAGCGACAAGAATTACAAGTGTTACAGGGATGAGCGTGAACGCAAGCATGCTAATCAGAATTTTTTTACGAATTGACATCGTCCTGAAACGCTTCATCAAATTAAACTCCTCGCGTTATCACTCTTTCAAGTACGTGTATTATAGCGTGTCGGTGATGGATTTGATGATTAAAGAAATTGACTAATCAGCACTTTCGAATATTGAGTTAATGTTTAACGGATTTGTCTGCGTCATTTTGACAGTAATTACAATAAGTGACTAATTTTGAGTGACTACTGCAAGTTCAAAGAGCAAATAAAAACCTCTCCGCTGACGGTAAAAGCAGGGAGAGGTTTATTTTATAGATACACTCAATTCGTATTTTCTTAATATGTATGTCCGATGATCGGTTGTTCTTCAAGTGTCTTGTGAATTGTCTAGTTAAAAAGTAATGTTATTGGTTCTTTTTACTTCACCAGAATTTTCTTCAAGCGGGCAAAGCGCGGAAGTCCGTTCTCATATTTCTGTTCTGCGAGACCTTGAATTAAGGGGAGTGCATAATCGATGAACGGGCGCTCAATGTTGTTGCCTTCATCGTTAATCCACTCAAGCGGGAGAGTTTTCTCATGGTTGGCGACAACCTCAAGGGGGACATGAATGATTTTGGATTCGTATGGGTCGCTTTGCAGTCTTTCAAAGCCCATCATTACATTCGATGCGCCTTCAATGGCAGCTTTAACGCCTGTACGTCCTGCCTCGACAGCTTTCCGGATATCGGTTCCGGAGGCCAGATGAGCGCCGCAACGTTGTAGAAGTGAAAATTCGATTCCGCGAACCTTGATGTTAAGCGCCTCTCTTATGCTTTCTGCCAGCATCGCAGCCGTTCCGCCAAGCTGTTTGTGACCGAAAGCATCGGCGGTGCGGGCGCCATAAGACTCGGCAAAAAGTGAACCGTCTTCGAGGCGCAGACCTTCAGACACACTGATCAGAACGATATTCTTCTTCTCGAGACATTTTTTTGTGTCATCGATCATTCGGTCGAGATCGAACGGTATTTCAGGAACGTAAATCAAATCTGGTCCGCAGTCAATCTCGCCGGCGAGCGCGGACGCTGCCGTAAGCCACCCGGCATGTCTTCCCATGCACTCGAAAACGACGACCATCGGGATGTCATATGAATGAGCGTCGTGCCAGACTTCAGAAATGGATGTCGCTACGTAGCGTGCCGCAGACGGGAATCCGGGGCAATGGTCGGTGCCGCAGAGGTCATTATCAACGGTCTTTGGAATGCCGATGACTCGGCATTCGTAATTTTGCGACGCCAAAAAATTTGAGACTTTAAGACAAGTGTCCATTGAGTCGTTGCCTCCGTTATAGAAGAAATAACGGATATCGTGTTTTTTGCAAAGTTCGAGGATCTTCCTATAATCGGTATCATCCTTTTTAGGATCAGCTAGTTTGTAGCGACATGTTCCTAGGTTCGAGGATGGTGTACCCGTCAGAAGTTCCAGTTCGTATCGATCTTCAGCACTGATGTCGTACAGTTTGTCATCGAGGAATCCTTCAATACCGTTTTTCATACCGAATACACGGGGGATAATTTCCGGATGGTCAAGTGCCTCGAGAAAAACGCCTGCCGCACTTGAGTTGATGACCGAGGTCGGTCCGCCGGATTGACCGAAGATGAGGTTACCTTTTAGTTTTGTCATAATTGACTCCTTCACTTAATGTATTTCATGAGACCCATTTTGTCCTGCTGCATTAGCTATACAAAATCCAAGGTTCTTAACAGTTTATATTTAATACTTTTCAGGCCGACTTCCACTTTACACTATGCATCCAATCTTTGCAGATAGCGCTCCGCATTCCGAATGAGTGCGACAGCAAATCCTACGGTGAAAGCAAGAGGCACTAGAACTATAACAAGCGTCACAATTGTATTATTGCCTGATGTCAGCGAACGCGTGATGAACGCCAACGCTGCCAACAGGAGCGCATAAACGAACAGACCAATCGCTGATACCATGACGCTCTTGGTATTCTTGACCGCTTGCAATTCATTTTCCCAGTCAAGCATCGGTTGCTTTAGATCGACGAAAAGTGTTACGAGCTGAGGCAACGTTCCGTTGATTAAAGCGAAAAAAATGACAAATAATATAAATAGAAAAGGCGGTTGAAATACGATCCCGATGACGGTGATAATTAGCGCCCATATCAAAATCATGACGATAAACCCGGGTGTCAACCATGCCAACAGCTGTGTCTTCGCATGAACCGGCATCGTTTTTGTGTAGAAAAAATCTTTTCCTTGGCGCGAAATTGCCGTCGCGGAGATCGTATTTGTTCCGCTAAGGAACGATGAAATGCCGGCCAGAACAAGCGCTACGATCCACAAACTCTCTTTCCAAAGTTCCGTTTGAAAGAATATCTCGGATAAGTGTGTAAGATTGATATCAATTGGGAGTTCTCTTGTAAAAACGACGAAGAACATGATCGCGAAAAAGGGGGGCAGGAGAAGGACAGGAAGAATCGTCTGTGTAAAAAAAGCCGGAGTTCTAATAAGAAGACGCCATTCTTGACTGACAATCGCTCGATAAGGACTTCGTTTTCGCAGCGAGCGTGAAAGAGGTCGCTTTGATGAACGCTGTCTGCTCGAAGCATTGCCTTTGACGCCGAGAGCGCCAGGCAGATAAAGGCGATTGGCAAGAGCAAAGAGAATTACCAGCAAAAGCACATCAAAGGCGAGCAAAAGAACACCACAAAGTAAAGTAGACCAATTTGAGGCGTTTGCAAGCATGGTCGTGCCGAGCCATGCCGATGGGATGAAGCGGTTGGCACTATTGACTAAGACGATGACCCCCTTCTGTTGTAAAAGAAGAATATACCCTGTATCGCTGTCAGGTATCGTCTGGATGAGAAAGACAAACGCTAAGGAAAGCACGATAAATATGATCGATGTCACCATCTGGAAGCGGTCTTTATTACGCGCAAATTTTGTATAGCGCATGACGATGAGAAGAAGAGATATCACGACAGCATAAGGCGCTATCAGTGAAAGCGGAACATAGAAAAGAGCTTGAGGATAGAATAACCACGGACGACCGGAGATGACTCCATGCGCAACAAGACCTGGGAACGTGAATAAAAAGATACTCAGTGCTACCGGAAGGAACGCCTGTGTCATTTTCGCCGCAATGACAACGGATGGCTTGACGGGAAGTACGAGCAAGGTCTCCAAACTGGTGTCATGGTAAAGCGTCGTGATCGATTGAAGCACTCCAAACAGGAGGATCAGAATTGGAATGATTGTCGATATCAAAGAAAGGTAGAGATTCTCCTGACCCAAGGCGAGCAGCGGTCCGGTTAACCCGATGCTCAACATCACAGAATAAAAGCTCATCATGAGGGAGAGAAAAATGACGATAAGTGTCATGGATACGCGCGACTCTTTTTTTTGTGAACGACTGCGTTTTCCTCTCCACAATGAGCGCCTGCGGCTACTCTCCTTGTATCCTGTTGAAGCGGTGCCGCTATACACTATTTCTCTAAGGAGTGGGCGCATGAGGATTTTATACTTGCGAAAATCACTTGAAAACACGGTCATCTCCTTTGCCAACCAGTTTAAGGAACATCGATTCAAGTGAAGCGTCTGCCTGATAACGATCTTGAAGTTCTCTGATCGTACCGGCAAATACGATTTGACCTTCATCAATCACGATTAGGCGATCACAGACTTTTTCTGCAACGTCGAGTACGTGCGTAGAGAAGAGCACAATTTTTCCGTTATCTGCGTGCTCACGCATCAACTGTTTGAGCTGAAAAGAGGACTCCGGATCAAGTCCGGTCATCGGCTCATCAAGGATCCAAGCGTTAGGATTATGAAGGAGCGCGCCGGTCAAAATCAGTTTCTGGCGCATGCCGTGTGAATAGCTCTTGATCATATCGTTTAGCACATCTCGAATTCCGAATCGTGTTGTCAGTTTCTCAATGCGCTGTACACGCGTCGATTCATCGACATCGTAAATATCGGCGATGAACCGCAGATATTCGACGCCTTTCAGGCGAGGGAAAACATTGGCATGATCCGGTACGAATGCAAATTCGCGCTTCGCATTGATCGGATCGCGTTCGATATCGTGGCCATTGATTTTTATGGATCCTGAGTCAAGAGAGAGAAGACCAGTGATCATTTTCAGTGTTGTCGTTTTGCCGGCGCCGTTCGGTCCGAGAAATCCGAATATTTCTCCATCCCATATGTCGAGAGTGAGGTCAGAAACGGCATTGGTTACACCGTCGTAGCTTTTACTCACATTTCTGATTTCAATCATATTTCTTCCCTCGAAATTATCGTTATCTCTAACATTTTCTTTCGATTTATTTCGCAGTGCATATAGTAAAAAGGATGATCTTTTTTATATCCTATTCGATTATAAAAGACGAATAATTAGGTGACAACTGGACATCCTGTGCCGAATTCGTTTGACAATCACGATACGTTTTGACATAATAACGTGGCCGGCGATGTGCCGGACAATGGCGGCCATGGCGGAATTGGCATACGCGCACGTTTGAG
>JAAZJV010000020.1 GCA_012800135.1 Clostridiaceae bacterium
TAATCTTTAAAAATACCCGTGCACTCCAGCACATAATCAACACCGAGTTCTTTCCACGGAAGATCTGCAGGGCTGCGCTGAGCCTGAATCAGGCGAACTTTGTATTTTCCGTCGATTACGATGACATCATTTTTATCTTGATCTGGTGAGGACTTTTCAGTCGTCACGTCACGATCCCAGCGGCGTTGCATTGAATCATAAGTGAGCAGATAGCTAAAGTAATCCGCATCCGTGCTCACGTCTGCTACAGCAACAACGTCAAATGCTTTTCCGAGAAGGCCTTGTTCAACCATTCCTCTGAAAATCAGTCGACCAATCCGGCCAAATCCATTAATACCAACTTTTGCTAACATTATATTTTCCTTTCTGCTGTCCACACGATGTGAGCAAAATTAATCTGAGCGTAATGCTTTTTGCTTTTTCGAACACGCAATTAGTGAAGAAAAGCCGCATACAAATTGAAAATACGCTTCATTCAAAGCCTACCCGGTACGTATTATAGTATTAATTCACAACACACCGCAACAGGGAAATTCATAAAAAAGCAAGCGTTCTTTTCAGTTTGTGTTAGCGTGATGACGATTTGTGTCACGGCACTTTGGGAGAACAGGAATAAAGTAGCGTTTCACCCTCATCTCCCTCGGCTCTATACCAGATTGTCAGACCTTCAACACGAACGTATGCGCGTGTTTGATCCTCACAAGCCTGCAAAGAGCCCTCTATCATGATTTCTTGTTGTACCTCACATTCGCCTTCATTATCATCGGTACGTTCAAGAAAATAGGTCATCTGCTGATCAGCTCCGCGAATCACATGATCGGGAGCACCGGCGACCTCATTGAAATACCGTGCCATCTCGGATTGAAAGGTTGCCGCGGTTATATCGCCGCTACGGTGTTGATTAAAGGTATCAATGATGGATTCGACGCGATCCAGCGTCAGCCGCGGCGTATTCGCAGGCAGCTGACCCATAATAATCATCATCAGACGAGGAAAGTTTGCAGCCTGTTTCGGATCAGTGAATTGTTTTTTGACAAGCTCGGCTCTTTCGGACGACTCGTTCCGGTCGAACCAAAGGACGACCGTCTCTTCAAAGGAAGACGACATGCAAAACATGTCGTTCGCCGTTCCTTCACTTAACGTATGCTGAGCGTCATCTATATAACTCGGAGCTAATTCGGGACTTGAAGAAGATGATGACTCCTTATCCGATGGAGGGAGTTTATTGAAAGAGCCATCGTATTGCTCATGAAGACTTTCAGGATCTTCAGGAGATAGATATCCCGGTTCTGCAGACATATCGTAATAACGGTTTGCTGCTTTTTCCCCAGTACGATCTGCGAATCCTTTCAATAAGCCGGATTGACGGAGGATAAAGACCATGCCTACCGCAACGAGAAGGCAGGCTGCTGCCGAGAAAGACTTACTGTAACGGTTCCAAAACGAAGATTTCCCTTTTGGCGCACGGTTCATTTCGGATACGCTTGCGGATGAAGCTTTTCCGGCAGGTTTTACGTCACGCAAAAGATCGTCATCAAGATCGGACATTGCCGTAAAAAGCGGCCATGCATCGTGGTCTTGCTTATCTGAATTATGTAAACGCAAGTATTCCGGAACGTTTCGGTTGACCTTCCGTTCTTCTTTTTCGTTTTCAGAACTCCGGTTCATCATCTCGATACCCTTCACTTTGAAGATGTTCTTTCAATTCCTGACGCATCCGATAAAGCAGCTGTCGCACCGCCTTGGTCGTCATACCCTGCTCAACAGCGATATCGGACATAGAGGATGCATAATAATATCGCTGTATAAAGACTGTGCGCCGATTTTGCGGTTGTTCTCGAAGATAGGCGCTGATCGCAGACGCCAGCTCCCGCTGCTCCAGCTCTCTTGCCGTATCTTCATCGCTCGGGAGACAGAAGGCAAGTTCATCAAGCAAAATATCGACACTCCCGTCTCCGCGCTTTTGCGATGCCCTGTGGCGTACGCGATCAATAGCCTCGTTTCTGACGATTCGGCAAAGCCAAGACTTGAGCGATCCAGGCCGTACATCGGCTGCACCGTTCCATGCCGCAAGGCATGTGTCATTGACGCATTCTTCCGCATCTTCGTAATTTTCAAGGATGTTCCAGGCAAGCTGAAAGAGCAGACCGCCATACTTTTGATATGTCGCTTCAACCGCGTCTTCGGAACACTGCCGGTAGAGCGCAATGATATGCTCGTCGGTTGGCGGTAAATCGGCTGCCATGGAGTGATGTATAACCCTTTCAGGATTTTAGGAAAAGCGGCGGATTGACACGCATTACGCCGTATTCTTTTCATCGAAAAAGACTTCCTATCCATGAAATTGTAACACCTTCCTCTCAAACGGTCGATAAATGCGGTGCTCAAACTTCGCTTTATTTCCTCTTAACCATCCAACTGATCGCCATGCAACTTGCGTCGTGTGATCAGGAAGCTTTCGGATTTCTCACAATACCGACAAAGAGCGGCGCGCCTGCGTCGTCCTCAATGACGTATAGGAAGGGTCTGTCAAGCGTAATCCTGACGATATCGTCCGGCATCGGCGCAGACGTTGGAACAACCACTACGACGGTTGCCGCGGCCGCTTCAACTCCGCCTTCTTCAAACGCGATAAAGGTTTTTTGATCAATTTTGCTGACAGCCAATTCCAACAAGGTCGAGTCGTCCTTCAGCATGCCGGAGAAATCGACGTCTTCCTGAAGAAGCTCACGGACGCCGATCGGTTCAAGCGCCTCCAAAAGATCAATGTCAGTACGATAGGAAAATTTAGGCGCCGCAATCGCCAGATCGCACTGTCGCCATTTGCCATTCTGCAAATCCTGAAGAAACGTTTCGTCTTTCAGCAGCATTTCGGGTGTAATCCCTGCATCCGGCAGGATGAAGCGAATCGAACCGTTCACCAAATCAAGCTGTGCGGCGTGCCAACGATCGCCTTCAAGATGTTTCGCGTCGCTCGAACCGCCGTTCATAAAAGTAACCTTGATGTCGCCGGCGGGCGCGTGAAACGTGTCTTCCGTGTTAAATTGCTCTTCAAAATATGAACCACGCCAAATTGATTTGTAGTAAATCGTATTGATCAAGGCAAGCAAAACGTCAGGGCCGAAGAAATCCGGCGTGAATTCCGGATCAATCTTGTCGCGTGTGGCTTTCTTCACCCATTTATTCATCTGTTCCGAGGTCGCAGGATCATTGAAATCAGCGGCGAAAGCAGATGCGTAAAAATCGTTCGAAAGCTTATCCAGCCAGTCTTGGCTGAGTTGATCTCGGTATACGCTCGACAACCAAGCCGAATTCGCGATCTGTTCGATACTTTCTTTGTCCTCTTTCGTCATGAGTCCGTAGAGTTTGCGAAGCTGTTCGCTGCCGACTTGTTCAGAAAGGCCTAATAGATCGCGCAGGCCGTCGCGTGTCGCACCCTTTGATCCCGCCTCAAGCATCGCCAACGGATAATAGAGACTGATCGGCGAATAGAGCGCGTTTGTATTGGTATCGCCCCCAAGTGCAAGACGAGATGTTTTGTCCGCGAATCTCCAGAGCGCATCACGAAAAGAAGCCGAAATATCGTCGTACTTTACGTTATCCAATTTCGTCCCGGGAGCTGCAAGAATGATCTTCTTCAATGCTTCATCCTGATCGATATCAGGTGCATCGGGTGCATTCTTGTCCGTCTCATCCGGTCGTTCATTATCTATGTCGGGCGACACGCTTTCAGACGGTGTGGGCGGCTTTTCGCCGTTCGTTGAACAAGCCGTCACACTGAATAGTATGAGCATGCCGAGCGCCAGGGCAAGAAAACGTGCTCCCCTGTGGCTCACCTTTTGTTTTGCGTCTCTTCCTGATATCACAGTCTTTTTCATTGTGGATCTCTCCTGTTCTTTCCCTTAGTTAAGGGATATTTTTTATTTATTTCTGAAATCGTTTTTCAATTTCTCATGTGGTCGGCGTCGCGATTATATCGTACCCGTGACGCGCGGTCACGTTCTTATAAACTTTTAAACGCCTCTCGTGTAACTGGTATGGCATACGTGACGCACGGCCACGTTCCTATAAACTTTATAATAACTCGCTCGCGCACCGTTGTGACAGCCGTGACACACGGTTATTCGAGTGATCGCGAAGTTTGCGGGTTTCTCACAATGCCGACAAAGAGCGGCGCGCCTGCGTCGTCTTCAATTACGTATATGAACGGTCGGTCAAGTTTGATCTCAATCGGCATCATGGCACATTCATCAGAGACTTCAACGAGCGTCATTGCAGCCGCTTCAATTCCCCCTTCTTCGAACGCTATGAAGGATTGTTGATCGATTTTGCTTACATATGGATCTGCGTCAGACTCTTCCTTCAACAAACCGGAAAAATCGGGATCTGTCTGAAGCAGTGTGATAACGCTGATCGGTTCGAGCGCTTCCAAAAGATTGATGCTCGACCGATAGGTAAACTTAGGCACCGTGATCGCAAGTTCACAGGGTTGCCATGTGCTGTTTCGCAAATCCTGTAAAAACGATTCGTCTTCTAAGAGCATTTCCGGCGTGACACCGGAATCCGGAAGCACGAAGCGTACGAAACCGCTCGTCAGATTGAGCTGTGCGGCGCGCCAACGATCGCCTTCAACGTGCATCGCGTCGCTCGAACCGCCGTTCATGAAGGTGACTTTCACGTCGCCTGTCGGTGTATGAAATGTGTCTTCCGTATTTAACTTCTCATCAAAAGAAGTTCGCCAGCTTGCTTTGTAGTAGAGCGTATTGATCAATACAAACATAACTAAAGGATCAAAGTAATCAGGCTCGAATTTCGGGTCAATCTTGTCGCGTGTGGCTTTCTTTACCCAAGTATTCATCTGTTCCGAGGTTACAGTGTCGGTGAAATCAACGGCGAAGGCAGATGCGTAATAATCGTTCGAAAGCTGATCCAGCCACTCTTGACGGAGATCATCCTTATAGTTGTTAGACAGCCAAGCCGAATTTGCGATCTGTTCGATACTGTCTTTATCTTCCTTTGTCATGAGCGAGTAGAGCTTACGAAGCTCTGCGCTTATGTCTTGATCGGACAGACATAAAAGATCGCGCAGACCTTCACGCGTCGTGCCGGCTGATCCTGCTTCAAGCATTGCCAACGGATAATAGAGGCTGATCGGAGAATAGAGCGCATTCTTGTCGGCATCATCCCCGAGCGCAAGGCGAGACGTTTTATCCGCGAAGCCCCAAAGCGCCGCACGACACGATGCCGAAATATCGTCGTACTTTACGCCGTCTAATTTCGCGCCGGGAGCTGCAAGAAGGATCTTCTTCAATACGTCATCCTGATCGACATCAGGTGTCTTCTTTTTTGTCTCATCCGGTTGATCGTTCTTCACGTCGGACTTTTTGCTTTCAGATGGTGCCGGCGGCTTTTCACCGTTCGGCGCACATGCTGTCACGCTGAATAGCATAAGTATAGTGAGCACCAGTGCGAGAAAACGCATTCCTTTATAACTCACCTTTTGTTTCACATCTTTTTCTGACATCGCGGTCGTTTTCATTATGAATGCCTCCTGTTCTTTGGCTTTAAAGGCTCTAAAAATGAAATGATTTTATGTTTCGAGATACGTCGATGAATCTCTCTATAATCTAAGACGTAAAATTCTCGAAAATGTAACGCAGAAATTAAATAATTCTTAAAAAATGACTAAATAGAGAAAAAATGCTTCAAGAAAACGATTAAAACATTAGATACTTCTGAAAACAGACGCATTCGCCAAACAAATTGTCACCG
Organism: Clostridiaceae bacterium; assembly: GCA_012800135.1. Taxonomy (GTDB): domain Bacteria; phylum Bacillota; class Clostridia; order Saccharofermentanales; family DTU023; genus UBA4923. Next base: position 5,773 of record JAAZJV010000020.1, read on the forward strand.
AGGTATGCGAACACGGATTGAAAGGAAACTCTTTTCTTTTGTACCGTTTCGTTTTGCCAAGATTTCACAACGTCCGTGTGTTGTACAGCGCCCGGAAGCAAACCATGTACGCCTCTGCTTAACAATTCGCCAACCTGATGTCAACGGCTTATGGACAATCTTAAGCTTCTTGTCACAGGCTGGACAGGTGAATGCTGTTTTTTTCAAGATCTCAAGCGGCTCATCTTTTTTTTCGAGTGTTAAGGTTTGCGTGTACTGTCGATTCACCCAAGGGTCATAAAGAAAAGGGCGAATTTTTTCCATATACCTTGCGGCGTTCTCTTCGTTGGAAGATGTTTTGAAAGGAGCCAGCGTAGCTTGAAAAATGCGTGTCGCATAACGCGCGTCCGAAAACGCTTCATGAAAAGGAAGATCTTTAGGAATATTCAAGAAGTCCAGCGCATATTCAACCGATCGCTGATCTTTGGACAGGGTGTCTTCAGCTATCGCGGAAAAGAACTGCTGAAGATCCAAAGCGAGCCAAGATGTCGGTTTTTCTAGGTCAAAATACTCTATGTTCGATTTCAGAACTTCAGGATCGGAATAACCCCACGAAGCGAGGATGGCCTTCTCACCTATGAAGTCGCACATGTTGCGATACACTTCCGGAAAACGATCGCCTGAACGCAGACTCTCTTCAGTGCGACCTGTGAGCTTTGCAATATGGCGGTGCATGCGCCGGTAGAGCACCGGCCTGACATTGGCGCGGAATGTACCCATGACATCCAGTTCAGGCGATAAGCAAACAGCACCAATCTCTATGATCTCGAACATCATGTCTCGCACAAGCTTCGGCGCTTTTTTGCCGGGAAGCGCGGAATTCCATTCCAGATCAATCACTGCAAATGTGGTCTTAGACACTGTTGTCATCCTTATCGTTTAACAAAAATGGCAAGAACAAAGTTTGGCGAAGACGATGATTCGTACTGAGTTAAATATTGCTTTCCATAGAGGCGCCTTCAGCTCATTCAGAGCGACAACAATGTCTTGAACCGGCATGCTTAACCTTTCTTCGGGGAAAACACGTTGCGGACTTTGTCAAAGAAACGCTGCCGTTTCTCGTAATGCTGAGGCGTTAAACTAGCTTCAAACTTGCGCAACATCTCCTTCTGATCATTCGTTAGATTGCGCGGCACTTCAAGAATCACACGAAATGTGTGATCGCCTCGTGCGCTGGGATGATCAATATAGGGGATCCCTTTCCCGCGAATCGTATAGAGATCGCCGGGCTGAGTTCCCTCCCGCAATGTGTAGTAAACGGTTCCATCAATCGTCGGGACTTCAATTTCCTCACCGGCTGCCGCCTGCGCATAAGTGATGGGCACCTCACAGTAAGTGCGTGTGCCTTCACGCGAAAAGACGGGATGAGGGCGAATGGAAATCTGAACGTAAAGATCGCCGTTTGGTCCGCCATTCTTTCCGGGTTCACCTTCGTCTCGGAGTGTGAGCATCTCGCCTTCATCGATGCCCGCCGGCACTTTCACGCGGAGTGTTTTATTCTGCATAACGGTGCCTCTGCCGTCACAACGACGACAAGGCGACTCGATAATTTCTCCTGTTCCCTGACAACGCGAGCAAGTACGCGACGTCATCACTTGGCCGAAGATCGTTTGTTGTGACGTCTGTTCTTGGCCCGATCCATGACAAATAGGACATGTAACAGGCTTGGAACCGTCGGAAGCGCCGGTACCTCCGCATTCCGGACAGCGCTCCGCTTTCCTTATGGAAATGTCACGTTCCACTCCGAAAGCCGCTTCCATAAAATCGAGATTCATGCGATATCGCAAATTTGCCCCGCGAACCGGACCGGTTCTGCGTCGTGCGGCTCCGCGTGAACCGAATCCGCCGAACCCGCCGAACCCGCTAAAGCCTCCAAAGCCGCCGAAAAGCGTGGAGAAAAGATCATCCAAATTGATGCTGCCCATACCGCCGAAATCGTCCACGTCAACACCGGCTTGGCCATACTGGTCATACCGAGCACGTTTCTCGGGATCCGCGAGAACATCGTAGGCTTCATTCGCTTCTTTGAATTTAGCCTCTGCGTCTTTATCGTCGGGATTAACGTCGGGATGGTATTTTTTAGCAAGCTTCCAGAACGCTTTTTTGATCGTGTCTTCATCTGCATCGCGCGGGACGCCTAACACTTCGTAATAATCGCGCTTTGTCGCCACAGTTTCCTCCTGGAGGCGTCTTGCGCCTCATTTTTGTATTCATATCTTATCACGTCACAAGAGCGGGCACACAGGCGCCCGCTCTAGCGGTTGTTCATAATGTGTTCTTCCGACCCTCACACTACTTACGCAAGCAGTGCGATCATATACGCGTCAACGCAACATTTCATGATCGGAAGCGCTGCGCTCTCTGCTTCGTCGATGTGCGCGCACGGTCATCCGTGTGCTTAATGGTCGATATTCGATCGCACGGTCATCCATGTGCTTAATGATCGTCGCCTCCGACATCTTTGAAGTCGGCTTCGTAGGTATTAGGGCCACTGGATGACGGGCCTTGCGGACCGCCCTGAGGACCGTACGACTGATCTTGCGGAGGCTGTTGCTCGGCTTGAGCTTTCTTGTACATGGTCTCGGACGCTTTATACACGGCTTGGCTAAGCGATGCCATGTCATTCTTCATGGTCTCGAGATCGCCCTTTTCATGACTTGAGCGAAGTTTTGCAAGCTCATCTTCAACAGCTTTCTTTTCTGAAGGATCGAATTTGTCGCCTGATTCTTTCAGAAGTTTCTCCGTCTCATAGATGGTCGTCTCGGCACGGTTTTTCGTGTCGACTTCGTCCTTCTTTTTCCTATCCTCTTCGGCAAACCGTTTCGCATCTTCTACGGCCTGCTCGATATCGGCATCCGAGAGGTTGCTGCTCGCCGTGATGGTGATGTGCTGCGCGCGGTTCGTACCCTTGTCGATCGCAGAAACGTTGACGATTCCGTTCGCGTCTATGTCAAATGAGACCTCAATTTGAGGAATGCCGCGTGGTGCCGGAGCGATACCGTCAAGGATAAAGCGGCCGAGAGATTTGTTGCCTGCGGCCATCTCGCGCTCACCTTGTAGAACGTGCACTTCGACCTGTGTCTGGCCGTCCGCCGCAGTCGAAAAAATGCGTTTCTTGCTCGTTGGAATACGCGTGTTGCGGTCAATCATTTTCGTCATAACGCCGCCGAGCGTTTCAATTCCGAGGGTCAGCGGTGTGACGTCAATCAACACCATGTCGTCGATATCGCCGGCAAGGATACCTGCCTGAATCGCTGCGCCCATCGCTACACACTCATCGGGGTTGATGCCCTTAAACGGTTCTTGACCGAAGTACTGGCGCACCATCTCTTGGACAGCCGGTATGCGAGTCGATCCGCCAACGAGTAATACTTTGTGAATATCTTCAGGTTTGAGATTTGCATCTCTCATCGCCGCGTCAAGCGGAATGCGGGTCTTGTCAACCAAATCAGACGTCATGGCCTCAAATTTTGCACGTGTTAACTGGAGATCCAAGTGTTTCGGTCCATGCTGATCAGCCGTGA
>JAAZJV010000160.1 GCA_012800135.1 Clostridiaceae bacterium
AATGTGGTCACCTTGTGCAGGATGTCGCGGCTATGCAGGTTTTGCAGAGTTTGACTGACGAATACCTTCGAAAATATGGCTACGGCGATGTCAACGTCACTACCGTTTTGCATCAATGGATGGGCGGCTTCCCGCAAGATGAAGCTAAGGCGTATGCTGTAATTGGGTGGGGGAGTGCTGTTGCGGCGCTGTCACACGCGACGAAAGTTATCGTCAAGACACCCCATGAAGCATTTGGCGTTCCTACAAAAGAGGCCAATGCGTCAGGGCTTCTATGCACGAAGCAAATGATCAATATGTTGGGCGAACAAAGCATCGACACGTACAGTTTGCAGGATGAAAAAGTCATTATCGCCTCGGAGACTCGATGCGTCTTGGACAAGTGTTTTGAGCTTGGAAAGGGCGACATCGCTCGCGGCACCATTCTGGCAATCAGATCGGGCGTCCTCGACATTCCCTTCGCGCCAAGTCGATACAACGCCGGCAAGATGTTGCCGGCTCGTGACAACGATGGAGCTATTCGCCTGTTCCATCCGGGCAATGTTCCTCTGACACCTGAGTTGCTCGAGTTCCATCGTCAAAAAATGGAAGCTCGCGCAAAATATGAGAAACGTGAAGCATCCTTCCAGATGGTCATCGACGATGTTTACGCTATTAGTAAAGGTCGCCTAGTTGGGCGTCCTCGAACTGAATGAAAGGCAGGTCTTATTTCATGAAAATTAAAAAAGTTGTTTGTGCACCGGGTGTCACAGGATTTTATTTTGACGATCAGTCCGTTATTAAAGCGGGAGCCGGAAGTGACGGGATGTTTTACAAGGGAGAGCCGAAGACGCCGGGATTTCATCAAATTCGACAGGCTGGGGAATCCATTTCCATTATGCTCGTCCTTGATGACGGTCAGATCGCGCGGGGCGATGCCGCTGCTGTTCAATATTCAGGAGCAGGCGGTCGTGATCCGCTCTTTCTTGCCAAAGATTTTATTCCGATCATTGAGGAAGATATCGCGCCGAAGCTGGTGGGGCAGACGCTGACATCTTTTAGAGAAACGATGGAAACTTTCGAAGATTTTAGGGATCATGACGGGAGGAAGCTTCATTCCGCAATACGCTACGGACTGTCTCAAGCCGTACTGGACGCAGTCGCGCTAAGCCAACGTAAGTTGATGTGTGAAGTCGTCGCAGATGAGTTCGGAACTGTTGTCAGTGATCAAGCGATTCCGATTTTTGCTCAATCCGGAGATGAACGGTATCTTCACGTCGATAAGATGATTCTGAAAGAAGTGGATGTCTTGCCGCACGCGTTAATCAATAATCAGGAAAAGCTCGGTTCAAACGGCGACACGTTGGCCGAATATGTCGATTGGTTGCGCAAGCGTATACAAAATTATAGGAGATGCGACGACTATCAGCCGATTATACATATCGATGTGTATGGCACAATTGGTCAGTGTTTTGGTTACGACAACGTCGAATCGATTGCCGATTACCTATCAAGACTGGCAAAGCTTGCCGATCCTTTCCAATTGCGGATTGAAGGGCCGATTGACGCCGGAACGCGCGATTTGCAGCTGAAGTGGCTTTCTGCACTGACGCGTGAAGTGGATAAACGAAATATCCCTGTCGAGCTGGTTGCCGATGAGTGGTGCAATACGGCAGATGATGTGCGCGATTTTGTGGATACAGGCGCAGGTCATATGATTCAGATCAAGACACCGGATCTTGGAAGTCTTCATAAAACGGCAGAAGCGTTGCGTTATTGTCTCGATCATGGCGTTGGCGCTTACCAGGGAGGCACATGCAACGAAACGGATCGATCTTCTCAAGTGTGTGTGCATGTTGCGATGGCGATGCATCCTGCTCAGATTCTCGCTAAACCGGGCATGGGTGTCGATGAGGGCATCATGATCGTACGAAATGAAATGGAAAGGATTCTCGCGCTTCGTGCCTCAAAATATGGAGATGAAAAAGTCAAAGCTGGCGTTTGACAAGGAGAAGGAGCGGAAGATGAAAATCCTAAAGAAGGCGCAGGCCGGTACACTGGAATCCGGTGATGTACTCGTGACGGTCAGACCGTCTGACACTCTTATTATTGAAATAGAATCGCCGGTTGCGCGCCAGTTCGGTGACGCGATGGAGCGTTCTATTCGCGAAATCCTTGAAT
>JAAZJV010000334.1 GCA_012800135.1 Clostridiaceae bacterium
AGTTCCGCGACTTTTTAATCACGTGATTTTGCAAAAACACAGCTTTAAGGATTGCGCAAAGATACTGCGGTCATAAGGACGCGTGAATTGTATCCGTCCCGCATAATTACAGAAAAACTCAAAGTGCGGCCGCGTTTTGTAATGTTCCCATCGCCTTGATGGTGAAGGAGGAAATTAGATTTAACAAAACGCGGCCGGTAAACGAGATTAAGACACCTTGATAGAGTCAGATCACGATGTTCTAACAAATGAGATCTGACGCTTTGATACAGTCAGATCTCGTCGCTCCGATTAAAAGATCAAGATGCTTCGGCGGCTTTCGTTTGTTCGCGATCTCTTTTTAACATCGCAATAATTTCACGAAACTTCGGCGGCTTCCCGTACATCAGTACGCCGAGTCTGTAGATTTTCGAAGAAATCCATGCGAGAAAGACCATCGTTACGAGTTGTGAACCAATACCCAACAGCACTTCCCACCACACTACACTCGTCATGGAGACGCGCACATAAAGCAACATCGGCGAGAAAAGTGGCAAGAAGGATAACACTTTAACCCAGAATTCTGACGGATTCATCATGGCGAAAATTGAAGCCATGAAGATGATCACAAAAATGAACGACAACGTGCCGATGGTGGTTGAAACATCTTCCGCGCGACTGACAAGCGAACCTAACGCGCCAAAGAGAAAGGCAAACGCTAAAAATCCGAGAATAAAGAACAAAACAGCCAACAATGCGGTGTCAAGCGGCATCTGAAGAGCAATGTAGAGGAATTCGATCGACCGTAATGCCGATGAGTTGATCTTGAAAAAGACAGCAAACGTACCGAAGAAAAGTGCGATCTGTATAAGCGCGACCAGCGTCGTACCGATGACTTTTCCGACGATCAGGTTGAGCGGCTTCGTCGATGTGATCAAGATTTCCATCGCACGATTGCCTTTTTCTTTGGCGACAGATTGAGCAACAAACTGTCCGTAAAGCATAATCATCATATAAAGCAGGAACGTCACGATATAAGTCTGTACATACGCATGATAGATCGTTTTACTATCTGATGTCGATGACAATGAAGACGTTTCAAAAGATATGGGCTTCATGAACTGTGTGATTGACGATTGAGGCGCACCGCTTTTTATAAGCAAACTGAGATTGAGCGCCTGATCAACAATACGTGGCAGCGTCTCTGTAAACGAGTCGGTCATACTTTCTTTGCTCAGCGACAGTCGCACTTTTTTTTCAGGGAAAATTTCAAGAATCCCGTAAAGATCTCCCTGTCGCCCCTGAGTGCGCAAATCCTCCAGCTCCGCCGCATCTTTTAGCGACCAAGATTTATCCTTATACACCTGTTCGAAAAGACTGACGTCGCTGATGGTTCCTGTGTGATCTACAACGGCCATCTTCGAAGTGGCTACAACGATCGATTTTGAATCGTCGTCCTTGTCTCCGCGAATGAGTTTAATGATAGATGGAATCGACAACAAAAGCGCAATCAGAACCATCAGAATGATCGTCGTTCTGATCCAGCTCTTTTTTGTCAGGTAATTTCCTACTTCAAAACGGGTAACAATCCAAGCTCCGCGATCCATCAGGCACCTCTCTTTCTGCTGCCGAAGAGACCGCCTCGTCTCTTTTTCGGCGACGAGGCTTCAGCAAGACTTTTTTGTGATTCGCGTTCATCGGCGGCAAGATCCTCACGCGTATACCCAGTCTTTTTCAAGAAAATGTCCTCCAGCGTCGGCTCAACAACTAAGAAGCGCTCAACGGAAAGACCGCTACCGGCCAAAGCATCAAGTAAATGACCGCGGTCATCCGCCTCTTCCAGCGTCACAAGTACGCGACCGCCATTTTGTAAGGCAACCTCTTCAAATAGAATACTTTTTGCAGCCATAAGATCGCACAAGATCTCAGTGGTTCGTTCAGGAGGCAACCTATGACCTTCTTCTTCAAGGCGAATCTCAATCGTATTTCGAGGGTACGTCTGTTTGATCTTGGCAAGATCACCCTCAAGATCAATGACGCCTTCATCCAGAATCGCGATGTTCTGACAGACTTGCTCGATAAAAGGCATCTGATGTCCGGAAAGCATAACGATGCGTCCTTCTTTGACGATATCGCTGACAATTTCTCTCATCATCATCACGTTTACCGGGTCCAATCCTGAAAACGGCTCGTCCAATATTACGATTTTGGGCTTTGTAAGAAGAGAAGCGATCAATTGAATTTTTTGCTGATTGCCTTTTGAGAGCGTCTCCAAATTCTGCTCTCGGTAACCGGTCATCGACAAACGGTCGAGCCAATAGTCACTTGCTTGAACGGCTTCATCGCGTGTCAGTCCGCGCAGCATTCCGAGATAGACAAGCTGTCGGATGAGACTGATATCCGCGTATAGACCTTTCTCTTCCGGAAGGTACCCAATCGTCTTTGCAGTGCGAAGAAACGGTTTCCCATCGAGCAGAATTTGCCCGCTGTCCGCAGGAAAAACATTCATAATGATGCGAATCAGCGTCGTCTTCCCTGCGCCGTTTCGTCCGAGAAGTCCAAGCGCCTGTCCTGAGCTCACATTGAGGCTCAGTCCGCGCAGCACATGATTGTCTCCATATGATTTGTGGATGTCTTGAATTTGTAATTGCACGATCATCCTCCTGTTCTAACTTGTTCCTAAAGAGACATTGCTCTTTTCTATTATTTTTTGGCACAAGATCACTTTGTATATCACAAGGGATCACCGCCTATATTTTGCCTCATCAAACGTCAATAGAGTATCTCTTTACGCGATTCTTACAAATACGTTACACTAACTTTAAATTATTGTTTTACTCAAAAAAGCCCCGATTGGCAGAAATACGATTCTGCCAATCAGAGCTTTGTCGTTAATTTAAAATCAGGATTCTATTTCCCTAGAACCTTACTCGGAAATCTCTTCCTTTTCAGAAGTTTCAACAGTTTCATTATTATCACTGTTCACTTCTTCCGCGTCTTTAGAATCAGGATCTTCCTCGGAATCTGTTGAGGTTACCTCTTCATCCGATACGACAGGTTCCGACACATCTTCTGTCGGGACATCCGCTTGCTCGACTTCAGGCACTTCCGGTTCAGACACTACCGCGTCTTCGACGTCCGACGGCGCCTCAACGGCATCTTTCTTATCGTCCTCCACGGGAGCGCTGTCATCTTCTTTCTGATCTTCGCGACGAACATTATTGAGCAGCTTCGATCCTGCTTCCGTTACAGTCCGGATTTCGGCCATATCGGAAATGGATGAACGCGCCTGATCATCTACAT
>JAAZJV010000161.1 GCA_012800135.1 Clostridiaceae bacterium
AACAGGAGACGGTGCAAATTAAGAAAAGTGAACAAACAAGGGAAGATGCTGAAGATAAAAACGGCATGATGGACTTTTCTCCGCCTCCTTTTTCTCCAAAACAAGAGATACCGTCGGATAAGGATAAGAAAGCTGAAAAAATAAGAGTGCCGTTAGGAAGAATAGCGTTATCTGACATGGATGGACTGTTTTCATCTAGGGTTCATGATTCTTCTGAGTCTGACATGCCGTTCCATCCGGATGATCATCTTAGTGTTTCTTCTCCTGCTTTTGCCATCACTTCTATTACTTCTTCTGACGCTACGACAGCTGCATCTACTACCAGGCCTCCACTTCGTCGTATTCCCGCCTCACGCCATGTTTCTGAAAAGGATCTTATATCGGCAGAATCCGAAGCGGCATCGAAAGAAATGTATACGGAAGAAGTCCGTACGATAGCCGTACCTGTGCCTAAAGTTCCGCTACGATTTAAGACTCTGAATGAGGCAATGGACAACCTGCGCGATCTGCATCCGCTTCCGACTGAAACGCTATTTGCGCAAGAGTCTTATCAATTCACATGGCTTAGCACGCAGATCCGAAAAATCCTGACAAAAAGGGAACTGCAGGAATTTGCTTATGACCTCACCCAAAGAGATCTTAGTTTGCTCTTTTCAACGTTGAGTCAATTAAAAAAGCGAGAAGAGACAGAGCCCGTACAGAATTTGATTCGTCTTCGCGCAGGTCATTGTCTCTATCTTTACGGGTGGATAACGTTTCAGTATTGTTACCCCAGATCGACGTTGGCGCGCGCGCTTGCTGATTTATGCAAAATTCTCGAAGATATCTCATTTGTAAAAGAGAATGTGCAGGACGATGACCACGGGAAAAACCGAGCAAGCGACAACGTTAAAAATAGGATGGATCTGCCCGAAATTGACATTGGAGAAGGTCGCGTTATTTGGAGCCGCGTTCCGCTTATCTCCGGTATTGCGTTCCCAAATAGTCGGCACTTCATCAGTGATATTGCCAATCATATCTTTGAATCGAATATAAGTCTTGAGGTATTCTACAGAAGATATGCGATTTATCCCGGTTTGCCTCTTTCCGATGCCATTGAGTCGCGTTATAAGGAAAAAGTGACAGGTGATTCACAGAATCCGTTCCTGTCGAGTACCTTTTTTGACCGCTTTCGCAGTTAATTTACTACGTAATTACCTCTATATGATATGGTGGATTGCCGGAGTATACTGGATTGCCGGAATACGAACGAGAACACCTTGAATTTTACTATGGATGTTGTGCATAATCGGACTCGTAATTGATCAGACGGTGCTCGATCATTCACTGAATATCCATACAGCTCATCAAAACGTAGTGCATCTTGTGTATAAGCGGTATGAATGCTTTCAGTTGACAGAGCGTTCTTTTTCTCAAAATAATCTATGAAAGCGATATTATTGCCATCTTCATAGCATAAATCATCGATTGTTGCGTACAATCTGGCTAAATACTCGACGAATAAAGCTAAAACGTCGTTATTTTGTTGCATTGACATCAATCTGTCGATGTTTTATTTTCGTCTTTATACTGTTGAACGTGCATATTTATAAGCCGTTTAAGCAGAATGCGGAAAAGGAGAAGAGGTTAATTATGAAAAGAAAATTGACACACATTATAGTAGCCATGCTCGTACTGGCTATCCTCGGTGCCGCGATCGGCTGTCGCCGCGAACAGGCCGAACCGACGAAAGACGATGAAAAAATCGTTATCGGCGGAGCGATGTCCATTACTGGTATTCAGGGGCCGCTCGACACACCTGCCCTTGAAGGTGTCCAAGTTGCCATCGCAGAAGTCAATGCTTCAGGCGGTATCAACGGCAAGATGCTTGAGTTCCGTAATATGGACTCGAAGTCCGATGCTGCCACAGCTTCAGAAGTCGCGAAACAGTTGATCGATCAAGGTGTCGTGGCCATCATCACGTCCTCCGACTATGACTTCGGCGGACCTGCCGCTCGCGCCGCGCAGGAAGCCGGCATCGTCGGCATCAGCCCGAGCGCGTCGTCACCGTTGTTTGGCAGCACCATGCTGGGCGATAAGCAATTTACGTTGTCGATGTGGAATACGACGATGGGTTCTGTCATCGCGGAAAAAGCTTACGTCAAAGACGGTCTGAAGACGGCCTATGTTGTTACTGACGATTTTATCGATTACACGAAGAGCCTGTCTCGTTACTTTATCGAGTCTTTTGAACATTACGGCGGAACAGTTGTGCTTGAAGATGTCTTCAGCCAAGGCAAACTTGATACGGCTGCCATCATTGCGCACTATAGAGCATTGCCGGAAGAGCCTGATTTTATTTACATCAGTTCGTATATGCCCGATCTTGGCACCTTGATCAAGGAGATCCGAACGGCCGGTATCAATACGCCCATCTATGGCGGCGACGCCTACGACGATCCTGCACTGTTTGATCTGCTCGGTCCCGAGTACGGCAACGATATTTACTGGGATTCACACAGCTTCAACAGTGAAGAAGCCGTCCCCGGATTTAACAAATACAATGAAGCCTACAAAGAACTCCACGGTCGTTATGTTGACGCCCCATTTTCGATGTCCGGCTATGACGTTGTCATGGTGCTGGCAGCGGCGATGAAGGAAGTCGGAACGGACGGAGCCAAGATGGCAAAGTACATGGAAGACAACACCTTTGATCTTTTGACCGGCCATCTCGACTGGTCGGACGCGGCGGGCGGCCACGAACCGAACAAAGCTGCGGCTGTTATGAAGCTGGTCAATGGAGAACCCGAATTCATCGAATGGGCGACACCTGAGTATCTCCCTAAGCCCTAAGGTCGATCTTGTGCGTTCCGATCTGACTCGTTGGGCGCGCGACCTTGTAAGCATTCCGGCAAGCGTGTTCCCCCATGCGGAATACGCTTGCCTTTAATAAGGAAGTATGACGTATGGAGAATCTATCTACACTTACCGTAAAATCCATCAGTAAATCGTTCAGAGGTCTAAAAGCGGTTAATGATGTGAGTTTTCATCTGAAAACAGGTGAAATACTCGGTCTGATCGGTCCGAACGGTTCCGGCAAGACGACGACGATCAATATGGTAACAGGGATGTTGCCGAAAGATAGCGGTCATATCGAAATCGACGGGCAGGATATCAGCGATGTTCCGGCGTATAAAGTGCCGGTATACGGACTTGTGAGAACGTACCAGAAGATCCGTCTATTCAAAAATTTGAGCAATATCGAAAACGTCATGATCGGCGCAGTAGGCGTCGGCATTAAGCGACGTGAAGCAGCCGTTTTGGCCGCTTCGCTCTTGACCGAGTTAGGTCTCGGCGACCGAATCAACGAACCGTCTCAAGGTTTAACCTTTCGTGATCAGCGGCTTGTTGAATTGGCGCGTGCGCTGGCTGCAAAGCCGAAATTTGTCATGCTCGATGAACCGGCTGCAGGTTTGAATGAATTAGAGACAGATGAATTATTTGCACTTTTGAAAGATTTGCCTGCAAAAAAGAACATCGGCATGCTTATTGTCGAACACGACATGCGCTTGATTATGAATCTGTGTCATCGACTGCATGTGCTGAATTACGGCCGTACCATTGCCGAGGGGTTGCCGGACGACGTTCGCAAGGATCCTGAGGTGATCACGGCCTATTTGGGGAGTGCAGCATCATGAGCGAAGAAAAAATGAATACAAAAGAAACACAAAACGACCCCAACCCGATATTGGAAGTCAATGATCTTTATGTTTCTTACGGCGCTGTTGAGGTCATTCACGGCATTTCTCTTCACGTAAATAAAGGCGAACTTGTCAGCATCTGCGGCGTGAACGGCGCGGGAAAATCGACAGTTCTGAAATCCATCGCAGGTGTGCTGAAGCCGAAGTCCGGCACCATACGTTTCAAGCAAATCGATGTTACGGGGAAAAAGCCGGAGCAATTGCATAAAATCGGTATGGCGCTCGTCCCTGAAGGTCGGGAAATTTTCCCGACGCTTACCGTTGGGGAGAATTTACGGATCGGCGCGTATGGTCGCTATAAGCCGAAGATATTTTCTGCCGATCTTGAAGATATGTTTGAGCTCTTTCCTATTTTGAAAGAGCGTTACGATCAGGCGGGCGGCTTGTTGTCGGGTGGCGAACAGCAGATGCTTGCCATTGCCCGAGGACTAATCTCACGTCCTGATCTTTTAATGATGGACGAACCTTCTCTCGGCCTTTCGCCGACTCGAGTTGACCAGATCTTTGAATTGATTCTTGAACTCAAGGGAAGAGGTATCACAATTCTTTTAGTTGAACAAAATGCCAAACGTGCACTGGAGATCGCTGATCGCGCCTATTTGTTTTCTAATGGAAGAGTTGAGTATGCCGGCTGCCCGAAAGATATGGAGAGCAGCATTGATATCGCTGCCGTCTATCTGGGAGCAAACAAAGGAGGCAACGGCGTATGAACAGCAAAATTTTAATCGAGTTTTTTATCAATGTAATGAGTATGGGAAGCCTTTATGCTCTGATCGCACTAGGTCTTGTTTTCGTATTTGGTATCTGTCAATTGATCAACTTCGCCTACGGAGAATTCATTACGGTCAGCGGGTATATTTTGTATTTTGTCGGCACATTTACGAGTCTGCCTTGGCCGGTTGTGTATCTGATCGCCATTCTGGTCGGCGTTGCGGTCGGCTTTATTAGCGAGCTGGTGGCCTTTCGTCCGTTCCGCGGACGTTCGCTTGATGCGCTCCTCGTGACGTCGTTTGCGATCAGTGTCATTTTGCAGAATATGTTCCAGATCGGAATTAGCCCGCGTTCTAAACCTGTACCGGTACCTGCCGTTTTGGCTCAAAATGTCAATTTGTTCGGCGTGACGACGCCCTTAAGAAATATCGTCATGATCATTACAACCATTGTCCTGTTGGTCGTTTTGACACTTATTATGAAATATACGCCGCTTGGCATTGCCATGCGCGGAGCATCAGAAAATTTTGTGACGGCTCGACTGATGGGTGTACCTGCGAACCAGGTCATCTCAGTCGCCTTTATCATTTGCGGTTTTCTGGCCGGTGTTGTCGCGAT
>JAAZJV010000162.1 GCA_012800135.1 Clostridiaceae bacterium
AATTCAGTGGCATATAAGGCGCCGGATGCGACCAATACCACGCGTCGTAAGTGCCATTATCGCAATTGAGCATATCGTAACCGGCGTTTTGTAGATATTTTGCCGCCCGTTTACTTTCCTCCATATCTCGGCCGACTTCAACATAGTCTTCTCCCGGAAGAGCACCCTGCCCAAAGCCCTTTGTTTTTGACACGACAGAATAACGCAGTGAAACGGGAAAATCATCCCCGCACGTAGCCTTAACCGCCTGTACGATCTCAACAGGAAAGCGGTAACGATTCTCAAATGATCCGCCGTATTCATCCGTGCGCATATTTGTGTATTTCATCGTAAACTGGTCAAGCAGATATCCTTCATGTACTGCATGGACCTCAATTCCGTCCACGCCGGCTTCTTTGCAACGTTTAGCCGTTTTCGCGAAAGCATCCACCATTTCATGAATTTCTTCGACAGTCATTGGGCGCGAATAGACCTCGTCAAACCAGCGATTTGGTGTTACACTCGCGCTCGCAGTAAGATAACTCACATCAATCACCGGCTTCACAAGCGCGCGAAGGACTTTATTCTGCAATGCCTTAATCATAATGTCGTTGATGGCAAGCGAACGTCCAAAACCTGCCGTCAGTTGAATGAACAATTTGCATCCCGTTTTATGAAATTCCTTCATATAATCGGCAAGGCGTTCAAATTTTCGATCCCCCTTATAAAGCCACTGACCAAAAAGGATATTTCGCACAGGTGCAATACCGGGCAGAATCAACCCGACATTGTTCTTCGCACGCTCAAGCAGAAAATGAGCAGCCTCTTCATCAAAATGGTTCGGCTCCATCCATCCGAAAATAGAGGTGCCGCCCATCGAAGTCATGACAATGCGATTCTTAATTTCGAGATTGCCGATATGCCACGGAGTAAACAAAGGTTTATAAATTTCTTTCATAGATTTCCCCCCTCCTCAAGAAAGCGATATTCCTACTTATAACACTGAAAAGGCTTGAACAGTAAGGTTATTCGTCTTCTCGATCTAAACACCATTATACTGAAAATCTCGGTGAAACAGTACGAGAACATGTGTGGCAGAAGATCTCAGAGAAACTGTGCAAAACATGATGATGCAGAAGATTTCAAGGAAACAGCACAAAGCACTAGTCTTGAAAATCTGAAAATAATCTGAAAAACCAGTACAAAAACATGTGCGGCTAAGGATTTCAATAAAAAGTGCGAAAATACTTGTCTTAAAGATTTGAATAAACCAGTACAAAAACATGTGTGGCTGAAGATCTCAGAGAAACTGCGCAAAACCACTTGTCTTGAAAAATTGAAAAAACAGAGCAAAAACTTGCTAAACCATGCAGAACTATAAAATGTCAGGAACATGCCCCTACAGAAAACATCACTTAAACAGTGCAAAAGCAGCCAGTCAACCTTTGTCTTCCCTTTAGCTGTTATCAAGTAATCTTAATGACAATTTTTCAATTAACTTAGATTATTTAGTTTTTAGCGTCCATTTAATGACTCTCGGCGCTAGTTTTTCAATTAATATTGATCATTATTAGCCCGTAGTCTCTGACTAACATTCCTGATGCCATTTTTTCACCTTTAACAGAAAATAATGTTGTGGCGGAGACGGTTGCTGGAAATATGTGGTCATTATTTCACTTTTTATAGAATAACTAACTATAGTGATTTTCCCACTGCTTCTTTTTTCTCAATTAACTGAAAAACTGACAACTTCGTTTTATCTGTCGTCGCTTCTGCTCTTTGAAACCATGAGATTGATACTGACGAAGTAAGTGTGTTGGCAATTATTATGAATTAACTGAAAAAATGACAACTTCGTTTTATGTGCTACCGTTCTCGCTCTTTGAAACGATGAGATGGCAACCGAGGAAGTGAGCGCAGTGGCAATTATTCTGAATTAACTGAATTTTTGACCTTACTCACGGCATGGCAAAAAAAAGTTTTTATATTAATTGAAAAACTGGCGTACGTAACCCTGTTGCTTTGAATTCGTTATCTTTTATAATCCTGCTCGATACCAGTTTTCTCTTTTAATTGAAAAATTGGTCAATGGGGAATAATTGCTATTCAAGATCACTTGCTTAGGCTTGGAAGGTAAGTTGCCTCAGTGTTAATTGTTTTGCAAATGGAATGGAGTAATTATGAATGAGTCGGTATCGGCGGTTCGTGCTATTATTAAATACAACATGTACTCATTAGATGAAGGAGTTTTACGATGATTCAAGTTAATGCTATGGGCGATGCGTGCCCACTTCCGGTTGTTAAAACGAAGAACGCGCTCGAAGGTTTGACAAGTGCCGATGTGATTGAGACGCTTGTTGACAATGATGTAGCTGTTCAGAATCTGTTAAGGTTCGCGAAGAACAGAGGTTTAAATGCCGAACAAAAAACATTGGGAGAGAGCGCTTTTGCTGTAGTCATCGATGTCCCGGCATCCTTTTTTGAAGGGAACGATGCCGAAGTCGATAAAGAAGTCCCTGAAGAGTATTTGTCATGTTCTCCTCTCGTCATTGAAGAAAAGTCCAAGAAAGTAGCTGTCGTGATCTCTTCGG
>JAAZJV010000163.1 GCA_012800135.1 Clostridiaceae bacterium
TCAACCCTCTGAGGTCTCTTAGCCGAGCGCCAGAACCGTCGACTGGATAACAAATCGGTCTTATTTCTCTCTTTCATCACCTTGACAAGCTTTTTTTCTTTATCTAATCGATCAGATCCTTCTCAATAACCCTCCATCCCTAAGATTCATTTCAAAATCCGCGTCCTTTTATCCACGTCCTACCCTCTCTTGTGGCCAATTTTTTAGTTAATAAATGTTTTCTATACACCAAATCCATATGTAGGGTAGTATCCTTTACTGGAAACACGCTTTAATGGTCAGTTTTTAAGGAATAAGAGATTAAGTCGCCAAGAAAGAGAGGCAACGAACCCTTTTCCAGTAGAATCGTCTTATTAATGGCCACTTTCTTCGTTCTTTCTGACATAGGGGGTTCGGGGCGAATGGTCTGGACAATTTTCATGTTTTTTTCAAAAAATGGGTTTTTATAGGGGAGAGGGGAGGGAAACGGAAGTTTCCTATTTTTGCAAAAATAGATGGCGAAGATGATGAGGGTGCAGCAAATAACAGTCTTTTTTCAAACTGACAGGAGAAAAGAATCGTGCTTTGCAGAATACTAGTGATGAGCCCAAGGATGCTGATAAAGGAGGTTTTCATGGCGTCGATCTTGCGAGTACTGGTGTTGAAAAGTCCAATGGAGAATGTTTATAAGCGTATCTAATAAGAGGTTCACATAGTGCTTGATTCAAGGGAATGCAGTGTCGGTGAATATTGCAAACAGCATATCTATGATGAAAATACATTTTTTGCAGGACGGACGGATTACGATAAAGGTTGCCGAAACGACGATGCACGGAACATCTTGATCGCCGGCATTCTTGCAATTTGTAATTTCATATTATTGTTTTATCAAAACTCGTCAAGAGGCAAATGCAGTTTCAACTCGTCTAACGATAGTTGCTGATAAATGTAGTTGATGAACACATCAAAGTGCTAGCGTCAAGGAAGACGATGTACAGAAGGCGGCCATTTCAATGAGATGGTCCTTAAAAGTTTAGGTCAATGTTTTGTCGTGTAGGTTTTTTATATGGTTTTTCGAAGCGTACAGTTTGCCGATCACGGAATCATGAGTTGCACCGGGGGGTAGTTTTTAGCCGGATTATTCAAGATCGAATTACGAGGCGTACAACTTGCCGACGACGTAGTTGGTGATTCTTATCGGAAGTAGTTTCCATAGGGTAAGGGCTGTTTTGTAGAACCAGCCGAGAGACTGGAGGGGTTTTGGGTTTTGCTGAGCGGCGATTTTGACAATGCGTTTGGCGACAATGAGAGGTGAGCCGCCTTTTCGCTCGTCGTCCGCCATCTTCCGAATGGAACGATGGACGGTTTCGCCGTAGTCGGATGCTTCGTCAGGATTCGAAACGCGCTTATCGGTGAAGCCGGTCGATAGATCGCCGGGCTGAATGCAAACGACACTAACGCCAAAGGGGCGAACCTCATTAGCCATAGCGAGCAATAAACTCTGCATCGCGGCCTTGGAGGCCGAATAATAGGCTTGGAAGGGGATAGGAATGGTGCCGGCTACGGAAGATACGGCGATAAACTTACCGCGACTTTCCTTTAGCGCAGGTAGAACGGCTCGAGCAAGACGTTCCGTTCCGTGAAAGTTGACGTCCATTTGGTTTATTGCGAGTTCGTCCGAGGTACATTCAACGGTGCCGGCGATACCGTATCCGGCGTTGCTGACGCAAATATCAATGCGCTTTTCATTCGACAAAACCGTTTGAATCGCCTCTCTTACGGCTTCAGGATCTTTTACGTCACAATACAAGTGCCGGATACCCTGTCGATCTTTTCCGGTTCGCGAAAGGTCGTAGACGATATCGCCCCGTTTGGAAAAGAGTTCGCAGGTCGCCGCACCTATTCCGCTTGAACCTCCTGAAACGACAACAACGTTAGACATAGAAGCCTCCTTTGTGATCGATCTTAAATCAGTGGTTTGCACAAGACCTAGGCTGTTAGCACGATCGCTTCCCGCTGACTCATGCCAAGGGTTCATCATAGGTATACTCATTGGCACGTCCTGATTATTGGAGCATTAGCATGATCGTAAAATGGCGGCTAGAGTCTTCGGCATACTCACAGGCACGTCCTGATTATATCAACAAATGTATTGGCTGCGTTTTCCGAAGAATAGGGTGTGTACGGTTCCCACGTTTTCTGACAGATCGCGTCCAATCGGTCGAGGGTTTTTGCGATAGCGTCTTTTCTGTTGGGTACCAGCACGTAGCGCCCTGTTTTCTCAAAATAATCAACGATTGGGTCGCTGCTTTGCTCGTAAAGCATGAGAATCGGGCGGTTGGTCGCGGCGTAATGAAAGGCTTTCCCCGGAATTTGTGTCCCTTTTTTGTTTAAAATACAGACAAGGACATCGGCGTTTTCTTCGTGCTTAGAAAGTTGTGCGACGGGCACTCTTTTTGTGATATTAATGTTATCACGTTCAGAAAGTTCAATATTTGAGTTGCCGACAATCGAAAGGCGCACATTCTTGTTTTCATCCGCAGCGTGATATAACGGCATGATATCGCGGTCTTGATGATAATCGCCTGTGTAAAGAAGCGAATGGTACCCCTGATGAATTGTAGCAGGATATATACGAGGTTCAGCATAAGAAGTAGGTATGAAAACGGCTTTTCCTTCCGGAAGATCGAAGGCTTTTTTCATAGCGTCAAGGGTCATGGGTGACGTATAGACGACGCGATCAGAAAGAGCCAGAAGGCGTGCTTCCTCGCGACGAGCTTTTCGATCTTTAAAACTGGCCATCAAGTTAATATCACTTGCGAAAGGATCTCCCCAATATTGGATCCAACATCCGACCTTATCACGATTTTTCTTCAATACCGTCTCAGCGATTCGATGAGATGATTTTGGATCTGACGACGATATAAGAGCATCATAATATTCGCCTAGTTCAATGGTTCCTGCGTCCTTTGCGTAGATAATGCGACTGTCGTAGATGGCGAGTTTTCTGAACAGCTTGCCAAGTAGTTTTTTAATATATAAAACACTGGAGGAGTCCCCTTTTTTTAGCGATGCACGAGCTTGTGCTTCGCGTAGTGGGATTTCATAGCGATCAAGCGAAGAAAAGCTTGCGACCGCTTCCCATTGACTTGCGTCGTGCTGAGACTCGACACTCAATAAGGCGACATCGTGACCGAGCGCCATTAACCCGGAAATCAGGGGTCTATTGCGGATATTAGCAGAAGTATTGTACTCAATTGCCATGGATGTGACATATAAAATTTTCATTATCGTCTCGTCTTTTCTCTTTTGCGAACAGTATACCGAAAAAGAAAGATAAATGGCAGAACACGCA
>JAAZJV010000164.1 GCA_012800135.1 Clostridiaceae bacterium
CCGCCGCCGATCGTTTCTACGGGCGAATAGAAGCGCACGATGAAATGATCGCCATAGCGCGCGTGAAGCGGCGTTTCCAAGCGAATTTGCGCCGGCGCCTGTTCGCCGGCTTCGAGTCTGTCGCGATTGAGGAGCACAATGCGGCCGAGGGCGCTTTCTGTATGAAGGAAGACGTGCACGCGCAGATTATTTTTAATTAAAAAATGTGCTCCGCGCATAGCATGCAGTGTGACATCGAGTTTATCGGATGCGAAAATACTGCCTGATTCTGCAAGTATGGTTCCGCGGGAAAGCTTATTCTTCTGTATTCCGGGTAAATTGAGGGCGGCGCGCTGTCCCGCCTCCGCTTTTTCTACCTGCTGATCGTGGACTTCAATGGTGCGGACGCGAAGCGGCTTTTCGCCCGGGTAAAGCGCGATTTTATCTCCCGTATGAAGTGTTCCTTCCGTCACCGTTCCTGTGACGACGGTGCCGAAACCTTCCATCGTAAACACGCGGTCGACAGGAAGACGAAAAGGGAGGTGAACTCTGGAAATGTATGACGCGCGCACACGCCGGATGACCTCAAAAAGTGTTTCTCGCAGCGCTTCGATACCTTCGCCGGTGACAGATGACGTTTGTACGATCGGCGCATCTTCAAGAAATGTGCCGCGCGTATGCGCGCGCACATCTTCTTCCGCGAGTATCTTCAACTCATCGTCTGCAAGATCACAGCGAGTCAAGGCAATGACGCCGTGCCGTATGCCGAGAAGATGGAGGATGCCGATATGCTCGATCGTTTGAGGCATGACGCCTTCATCGGCTGCAACGGCTAAAAGCGCTAAGTCAACACTGCCTGCGCCTGCCAACATATTGCTGATGAATCGCTCATGGCCCGGCACGTCGACGATGCCGCTTTTAGTGCCGTCGGGAAGTTCAAGCCAAGAAAAGCCGAGATCGATCGTGATGCCGCGCTCTTTCTCTTCTTTCAGCCGATCAGGGTCATGCGATGTCAGCGCGCGAACGAGCGCAGATTTGCCGTGGTCGATGTGACCTGAAGTACCGATGACGACGTGACACATAGACTGCATCACGCGAGGATGTGTAAAAGACGTTGAAGAAGAGTGTCTTCTTCTTCGGGAAATACGGTGCGAAGATCAAGCATTACTCGGCCATTTCCGGCGCGCGCGATTACAAAAGGTTTCTCTTCGCGAAGTTGTCGTAGAAGTTCATCCGGCGTAGAACGCCTCGGCGCGCATGACGGATCGATCGCGACGACGGGTGTCGCAAGCTTACACCCCGGCGCCGAACCGCAACCGACGATGGAGCTTTCACTATACATAGAGGCGGGGACATCGGCCTCATTAAGCGCATTTACGAAGGAACTGACGCGCTTTTCGAGCACATCCTTATCTGCCAGCGCCATCGCAAGCAACGGAATCTCTTTATGCGCGCGAGAAGGATTGAGGTAGAGGAGCAACGTAGCTTCTAATGCGGCAAGCGTCATTTTGTCACAACGGAATGCGCGAAGAAGCGGGTGGCGGCGCATCGCTTCGATGTAACGTCGACGACCTACAATGATGCCGGATTGAGGTCCTCCGAGGAGTTTATCTCCGGAAAAACAAATAACGTCGGCGCCCGTTGCCATCGCGTCTAAGACGAGAGGCTCCTCGCGGATGAGGCCGTGAAGCTCGCGGCTTAAGCACCCGCTGCCTAAGTCATAAATCAGCGGGAGTCCGTGCTGATGGGCAATTGTTGCCAGTTTGTCTAATGCGACGTCCTCGGTAAAACCTTCTATGCGGAAGTTGCTTCGGTTGACCTTTAGAATAGCGGCCGTTTCATCTCCGATGGCACGAAGATAATCGTCAGGATGCGTTTTATTGGTGGTGCCGATCTCTCGGAGCATCGCACCGCTTTCTTCCATGATCTCCGGAATGCGAAAGGATCCGCCGATTTCGACGAGTTCGCCGCGAGACACCACCACTTCGCGACCGCGCGCGAGTGTTGCGAGGATAAGCAAAACGGCGGCCGCGTTGTTGTTGACCACAAGAGCGCTTTCTACAGAGGCGAGACGTTGGAGCAAGATTTCAACGGCGGCAGTGCGTTCGCCCCGTGCGCCTTCTTCAAGATTATATTCCAGCGTGGTGTACCGACGTCCCGCATTGTAAGCCGCTTCTGCGGCTACGGAAGCTAAAGGCGCACGCCCCAGATTGGAATGCAGGATGGCTCCAGTCGCGTTGATGACATGTTGAATGAGGGGTGTTGACCATAATTCCAATTTGTCAAGCGCTTTCCGGATAAGATCGTCCACAGAGTAAGAAAGCGTTGACGTTGTTACGGCATCGCTTTTCATAAGAAGTGTTTCGCGAGCTTCATCAAGCGCGTTACGGACGGCACGAAGCACCATAGCGTGACCGTGCCTTTGAAGAGCGTCGGCAAGTTTCTCATCGCGCATTACTTCGTCGACGGGAGGGAGATCGCGCGGCGTATTAATTTTCATAGATTTGGACATAATCATCATCACCTACGATTCGAAAAACGCCCTCAGTATCTTCATTAGCCATAGTATCAGGATTGAATGAAATAGAAAAGATGACGGCAGATCCACAGGAGACGGACAGGCTTCTCGGTGCGGGGATCATGCGCGCTTCAGGATCGCCCATGTCACGCAGAGTCTTACAAAAAGTAATGGCGCCATAGTGGGTGAAAAAGGTGGCCACAAAGAGTTGTTGCAGGTCAGGATCGTTTGAAGAGGCTGGAGATGTTTTCATAACAAACTCCTAATTGTTTGAATGTACCGGCGCTTCGAGAAAAACGCCGGTACGGTCCTAACGTTTTAAATTAATTTGTGAAGGTGATCTCGTATTCGTTGTTCCCCTTGTCTTTTGCTTCAACCGTATATCCGTTGTTTGCGGCAAAACGCTGAATGTTTTCAAAAGGCGTGATGTC
>JAAZJV010000165.1 GCA_012800135.1 Clostridiaceae bacterium
CAGTTTTAGACACATATATAGCTTTAACACGGACAGCATCAATAAATTAATAAAAAGGAGCATACTATGACATCACGCGCACAGGACGTCTATCAGCGTTGGTTGAATCATCCCGCACTGGACGAGGCGACGAGAGAAGAGCTTAAAGCTATCCAAGGGGATCGGGTAGAAATTGAAGATCGATTTTATCAAGATCTTCAATTCGGTACGGCAGGGCTTAGAGGCATTATGGGCGCCGGTACAAACCGTATGAATCGTTATACGGTGGCTCGCGCAGCAGAAGGATTCGCAAAGTCTTTGATCAAGCAGGATAAAGAAGGCGCAGCTCGTGGTATCGCGATATCTTACGATCCGCGCAATCGCTCACGCGAATTTGCGGAACTTGTCGCAAGTATTTTCGTTAATAATGGGATTGCGGTTCACTTTTCCGACATGTTGCGTCCTGTTCCCATGCTGTCGTTTGCTGTACGGCACTTTAATTGCATCGGCGGAGTAATGATTACGGCAAGCCACAATCCTAAAGAATACAACGGTTTCAAGGCTTACGGTTCGGACGGCGCACAATTAGGACCTGCAGATGCCGATCGCGCAGCCGCAGAAATGGCGAAGGTGAAAGATCTTCCGGTATTGTTGAAAAATACCCCTTCCTTTGAGAAGACGACTGCATCGCCTCTTTTCAGCTGGATGGGTGACGATATCGATAAGGCATTTGACGATCGCCTGCTCTCTTTTACGTTAAGTCAAGACGCTGTGAAACGTCACCACGATTTGCCGATCGTTTATTCGCCGCTTTACGGCGCAGGCAATTTGCCGGTTCGTCGCATCCTTAAGAAACACGGTTTTACGAATGTTCATGTCGTCAAAGAACAAGAAAATCCTGACGGCGATTTCCCGACGACACCGACGCCCAATCCAGAACTCCCGGAAACGCTCGAATTGGCGATCAAGCAAGCGCGCGAGATGGGCGCCGACCTTGTGATGGCGACCGACCCGGACGCGGATCGAACCGGTGTAGCTATTCGTACAGCCGATGACAAGTTTGTTCTTCTATCCGGCAATGAGATCGGACTGTTGCTGATGGATTACATTCTCGATAAGCTCACAAACAGTGGCAAACTGCCTGAAGGTGCATTCTGTGTCTCCACAATCGTGTCCTCTCGACTTACAATACCTATCTGCAAACGCTTTGACACGGGTCTTTACTTTTCGCTCACGGGTTTCAGGCACATCGCTCAAGAGATATATCAGCATCAAGAACTGGAAAAAGGCACGTTCCTTTATGGTTACGAAGAGAGTTTCGGATATCTCGTTGGTGATCATGTGCGCGACAAGGACGCTGTAGGCTCTTGCCTGATGATTGCCGAGATGGCGGCCGACTCGAAAGATCACGGCGAAACGCTCTATGATCGACTGAATCGTCTTTTCCAAACATACGGTCAAGCTGCTGAGAAGACCATCTCGATTTACCGCGAGGGCAAAGTCGGACTCGAGCGAATTTCCTTCGCGATGGATCAGTTGCGTGAGAAGCCGCTGGAGGGATTTGAGTCACTCAAA
>JAAZJV010000021.1 GCA_012800135.1 Clostridiaceae bacterium
ACGAGGATTGAAATCAGCATCACAATAAAAATAAAAGATGTGCCGCATCGCGGATGAAAACGGCTATTCTTTTTGATGTTCTCAACGGTGAGCGGTGATCCGGCCTCGTAACAGGCAATCGTTTTGTGCTCGGCTCCGTGATACATCCAAACGCGCTGAATGTCGCTCACCTTAGATGTTAGATACATATAAAGCAGAAAAATTCCGATACGTACGACACCTTCAATAAGCGAAAGTACAAAAACACGAAGTCCGCGCTGCTCTCCGAGTCCAAAACCGGTCAATCGACGGATCAGATCGGTTACTGCGCTTGGCAGCAAAATAAAAAGTGCGACGGATAGTCCAAGCGAGATCACCAGTGTCAACGTCAACATCAGATCGGGATGGCGATCGGCAAACCTATCGAACCAGCCCTCTTTTTCGGGCTCTTGCTGCTTCTCTTCTTCTGTCATCGCGACATCGGCAGAATACGTCAGAGCCTGAATACCGGTTTTGAGCTGAGTCACGAGGCGAACGACACCGCGAAGCAAGGGCACATTAAAAGAGCTAAAACGTTTATCGCGATCTCTCACCGTTACTTTGATCTCACCGGTCTTGTCACGCACAGCGATCGCCTGTTTTTCCGGGCCGAGCATGATAAGTCCTTCAATCAGCGCCTGTCCGCCGATTGTAGTTTTCTTGACCTCTGTCTTCTGGGTTACGGACGGTTGACAATCGTTCACTGAGTCGCGACTGACTTTGTCTTCACGTTCCGAGGATGAAAAATCCGCTGTAGAAGGACACTTTTCTCCCGATTTACATGACGACAATTCCACGGCAGAAAAATCCTGTGTTTCCGCTCCACACGACGACAAATCCGCTGTAGACGGCTCCTGTTTTTCAGCTGCATATAACAGCAATTCTGTAACAGAAGAATCCTGTTCTTCTGCTGCGTTCGACGACAAGTAATTGTCGGTCATCGTGTTGTTCAGGTGTGGTGTTTTGTGATCGTATGTCATTCTATGCATCTACTATCATGAATTTCAGAAGGAAACGCTTAATAGCATTGGAAAAAAAGAGGAGCCGGAACGCTCCTCTAGCATATCATTAGTGCTTCCGTTATTCTTGCTCTTGCATACGCTCCATGCGTCTGCGAAATTTATCGACTCTGCCGCCCGTATCGACGAGCTTTTGACGTCCTGTGTAAAACGGATGACATTTCGAGCAAACGTCAACGTTGATCGATGGTTTCGTCGCGAACGTCTCGAAAGTCTCTCCACACGCGCAAC
Organism: Clostridiaceae bacterium; assembly: GCA_012800135.1. Lineage (GTDB taxonomy): Bacteria > Bacillota > Clostridia > Saccharofermentanales > DTU023 > UBA4923. Next base: position 1,269 of record JAAZJV010000021.1, read on the forward strand.
GAACGGAGCACTTGACAAAATCAGGATGAATGCCTTCTTTCATTCTCTCATCACCTCTCATGGAAATCGGGCGAGCAACTTTTTGTCCTCGGGATCGATTCCAGAAATAAGCGCCCTTGTCGGGTCGCCTGCCTGATGATTGTACATCGCGTAATCCTTACGTGTCAAGTGAGCAAACCCCTACATCTGCAACTTAAAAAAGAATCCCAAAACTCTTACTTCCACATTGTTACGCTTATGTCTGCAATTAACCTACATCCGCAACTCAATCCTCGAGCTGAATTGAACAGCTGAATTGATCACCAATTAAACTCACGATAAAACGGCGTAAGCTCGATATCGAGTTTGTCCGTGAAAAGCTCCGATGCCTCCACCGCGCGAAGGGGATCTGTCATGAGTTTCATCTTCAATCCGCCGGCACCCTTGCATGAGTAAAGAGATAGAGGATGTTCCTCCGGTAACAGACGGTACGAGAGGTAGAAGATTGGGCCGCCATGGAATACCAGTGCTAAAGGAAACTGATCCGGCGCCTTTTTGACAAGATCCTCAATAGCGAGAAGAACGCGCTCCATACGATCTTGGAAAGAATTCCAGCTCTCCCCGCCCTCAATTTCGGTCATCGCACCTTTTTTATCAAGAAATTCAAGATAATCCGGTCTGGCTAGAAGCTCTTCGTGCGTGTAGCCGTCCCAACAGCCAAAATCTCGTTCTTGCAAATCGGGATCAATGTGTTGTTTCATCCCGGGGAAATAGAGCGTCGCCGTGCTTTTAGCCCGCACAAGCGGAGACACCCAAAGCGTCTTAACTTCCGGCATATCGCCGCGATCACGGCGCCGTAATATGAGGTCTCGACTCTCGTCATGGATATCATAATTTAGCTTAGTTCCCTGATACTGTCTTGCGAGATTTTGTTGAGTTAAGCCATGGCGAATAAGATATAAGGTCACCGTTTTCTTAGACATAAAATACCTTTCTACATCTCCCTTGTGCATCACGCTTCCACTTGATTTGACTATACATGATGAAGCAATCGCGCGCCCTTGTCATGATGCCCAAATTCTCGTCAGCTTTTGTGCAAGACCATCAACAAAGACATTTTTTGATAAAAAGACTCGCAATGACGCCATAATTCCCCTAGATTGGTTCCTACATTGGATAAAAACCACATTATAAACTGCGTTGACATCCACACCGACGTCGGGTATATTGTCTTAGCTTGGGTGATTAGCTCAGCTGGTTAGAGTGCCTGCGTGACATGCAGGAGGCCATAGGTTCAAGTCCCATATCACCCACCAAATGTAAAACCGCTGGCACCTCGTTGTTCCAGCGGTTTATGTTTTCATTAATCATTTATCTGATTTGTCGGTTTTTGGTTCTTTTGTCCGACTTCCGATTTTTGTACAAATTTTGCTCTATTGTATGTCGTCCTTATGAGCGTTGCCTATCAACGGGTTGGCATTAGTCTGCTAGTCTATCCGTTTTGCGGCATATCCTGCCTTCTCCACTGCACTGATAATTTCGTCATCCGACACACGATCCATATCAAAGTCTACCGCCATTTTTCCTGTCCAGTAATTTATGCGAACCTCATTAACGCCGTCAATTTGACGCACTAAACTCTCAACCTCTATCCGACAGGCTACACAGGTCAATCCTTTTACAATATAACGACATTTCATTGTTTTCAGGTATCCTGTTTTTCTGCGTGGTCAGAAGGTTGTATGTCGGGGTTCATCGAATATTTTCTTGTATGAAAGTCAGAAGTAGCTTCCGGCACATCATCATA
>JAAZJV010000166.1 GCA_012800135.1 Clostridiaceae bacterium
CTGCACAAGCCACATCGAAACGGAAAAAATCACACAGTTCGCAGGCTGAATCAATTTCCGCTTGATAGGCAGTCTTACTTTGGCCAAGCATCGTCGCCGCATTGATGACAGAACGCCATGGACCTGAAAGCAACTCCGCAGCTTTTAGATAAATCGCTTGACGATGCTCCAGCGGCATCGCAGCCCAAGATGCTTTCGCCTCCATAGCCGCTTCTACGGCCATCTTAAGTTCTTTTTCGCCGGCCTGCTGTACTCGCGCGAGCACATGTCCATGATTATGGGGCATCACCACGTTGTTTACGTGCCCCGTCTCAATCCTCTTGCCGCCAATGATCAGAGGAATATTGACCGTAATATTTGACTGGCGCTCAAGTTCAGCTTTTAGAGCAACGCGCGCAGGCGTACCCGGTGAATAGTCTTGGATCGGCTCATTTTTAGCATGAGGAAGTACGAAATAACCGTTCATCTAAGCATCCTTTCTGGTTGAATATCGTTAAATAATGAGACGTCAACTCGGCAATCCTGATACATTATACATGAAAAGAACACCTGCTCGATGCAGACTGTGCAAACTAACATGCAATAGGGTAAACAACATGTAAACACCACCTTACAAGCACAACAGTCCCAGTAGGTGAATTCAAAACAAACTAGATAATGATGCGTTCAAAATGCGTTCAAAGCGTAATAAAAAACACACTGGACTGTGAGACAAACAATCCGACTAATTTAATCTAACATTCTGCGTAACAATAATAAGGCACATGACAACCTATAATTGGGAGAGCAATATGCAAAATGGACTAGGCAGTAAAATTTAAAATATACCGACATTGAAGAAAATGTATATCGTCAGACCTCTACTCCAAGCAATAGTTTAATTATCAGAGAATTTTGCCACGCAACTGCACGAAAATGTCCGCAAAGACCCTGTAAAATTATTGTTAAATCTCTCTTTCGCAAGCTATTATTAGTCACCTGTTAAAAAAGATCTGTTACACTTACGTTGTTTAATTTGAGTGCATTGCGAGCTGATTAGGGAAATTCTGACACAACAAACATCAATAATTTAACGCACCTCAGAGCTATCAAGATGATCTAAACAGAGGATTCTCTATGAGAAAAACAGTAAAAATCTTGTACTATATTAGCTTAGCAATAAGCATGCTGGTTGGTCTTTGGCACTTCTTTGTCCCGACCATGTTTAAGTGGTATGACTATCTTCCAATGCAGTATGAAAACCTTATCGTTGGAATTGATTATACGAACTACTGTTTTTCAGCCTTATTGTTCGGCATCAGTCTCGTTCTGATTATATTGGGTAAAAGTGCATTTTCACTAAACCGAGAGACCATTGTGTTCTACACATTTTTAACGGTGGTCTGGGTTTTCAGAGCTTGCCTTGCCGCCTTCATAGAACCTTGGCCGATGGAGCCCATCCCAGCCGCAGCTATCGGGCAACTTATCGGATCAGTCGTTTTAGCAGCGATGATGGTGATTGTTTCAATAAACCTCTGGAAAGCAAGACTTAAAACATAAAGAACCGATGCTGAATGATAATGCTAATGTAAATAAAAGGGTTTACTTAGCAAACTTAATTCTTCCATGAAGCATGCTACCTCGCGCACGTTCTATCGCAATTGAAATAAATCTCATGATTTCTACTAGGACAAAACAGTGTGTTAAAAAAGATAAAGAAGACTTCCTTGGTCTTGAAGATGCATGTCCTTCGGTTTTCTTTAGTGGTAAATCGATTTTCTGCATGCGCAAAACTGAGGTATCATTCACAGTTTTACCCCTAAAGCCAATGTATCAATATTTATTCCCCTAACGGTTTCATCGTGGGAAAGAGCAAAACATCGCGGATGGAAGGACTGTCGGTCAACAGCATGACGAGGCGGTCAATACCGATACCAAGACCGCCCGTTGGCGGCATGCCGTATTCAAGGGCCTCAACAAAATCCTCATCCGGTAATTGCGCCTCTTCATCACCGGCTTCGCGCATTGATCGCTGATGTTCGAATCGGCGTCGCTGATCGTCGGGATCGTTTAGTTCGGTATAGGCATTCCCGTATTCGCGACCGTCAATGAAGAGCTCAAAGCGCTCGGTAAGATGTCCATCCGTTCCGGGTTTTATTTTGGCAAGTGGCGAGACCTCAATCGGATAGTCGACCACAAAAGTCGGTTGCGTTATTTTGTCTTCTACGTATGTTTCAAAGCAGGCATTAAGAATGTCGCCCCACCGAACTAACGGAGAGTTGCTCTTGAGCTCCAACTCTTTAGTATGGTTTCTTGCTTCCACATCCGAGCCCATAAACGAGGCAAAGTCTATCCCGATCTCTTGTTTTACAGCCTCTATCATGGTGATCCGTTTAAAAGGCGGTTCGAGTGAAAGCGGTGTACCCTGATATGTAATTGACAATGTTCCATTGACACAAAAACAAGCCTCACTGACCAGTTTTTCCGTAATCTCCATCATGCCGTGATAATCCGTATACGCCTGGTAGAGCTCCATCATCGTGAATTCCGGATTGTGCTTCGTGCTCATGCCCTCATTGCGGAAATTGCGGCCGATCTCATAAACACGCTCCAAACCGCCAACGATCAGGCGCTTTAGATACAATTCGGGAGAAATACGCAGATAAAGATGAAGATCCAGCGCTTGGTGATGTGTGATAAATGGACGCGCCGCCGCACCACCGGGAATCGTATTCAAAATCGGTGTTTCAACTTCAAGAAAACCGAGGTCGTCCAACATTTTACGGATACAACGAATGATTCGGCTCCGATCAATAAAAGTCGTCCGAACATCCGTATTCGTCATAAGATCGAGATAACGTTTGCGGTAACGCATGTCGGTATCGCGCAAACCGTGGAATTTTTCAGGGAGTGGGCGAAGCGCTTTTGCGTGGAGTTGCCACTCGTTATTTCGAATGGAAATCTCTCCGGTGCGCGTTTTAAAGACTTGTCCTTTTACCGCTACAAGATCGCCGACATCGAGTCCTTTCCAAGCATCATAAGATACCTTGCCCAACTGATCCTGTTTGCTAAAAATCTGAATTGTACCTGTCCTGTCAGAAAGATCAGCGAAAGAAACCTTGCCCATCCCGCGCCGTGCCATCAATCGACCGGCAACAGTGACCTCCTGATCCACAAATCGCTCAAAATCGTCCACGATGTCTTTCGCGTGGGCAGTCACCTTACATGTAGTAATACAATATGGGCTATCGCCGGCCTCTCTTAACGCATCCAACTTATCGCGTCTGAATTGCATCTGTTCCGGAAGATCCTCTACCGGTGTATCTGCATCATTCTTTGACATAGTATTCCATGACTTTCTTATTAGCGTTTATCCCTAAACTGACACTTAATCGATCTCGTCCGTCTTCGAAATTTTTAAAATGGTATATTTAAAAATACCGGCTGGAGCCGTAACTTCAATCTGGTCACCTTTTTTACGTCCCAACAACGCTTGGCCTATCGGAGAATCGCTCGACACTTTGTTTTTAAAAATGTCTTCTTCTTTCTCTGAAACAAGCATATATTCGTATTCTTCGCCTGTATCCTCACATCGGAGCGCAACCTTTCCGCCAAGCGAAACACGCGTGCGACTAATATCTTTCGCATCAATGACCTTCGCGTTCTTCAAAATCGCTTCGATTTCCATAATCGCAACTTCATTATTCGCTTGTGCTTCTTTAGCGGCATCATACTCGGCATTCTCTGATAGATCACCCAGTGCGCGCGCCTCTTTCAGACGTTCAGAAATCTCTGCTGCAGTCTTCGTTTTGCGTCGTTCAAGTTCCTCTTGGAGCTCACGGATTTTGCCTAACGTAATCTCATATACTTTTTCAGCCATATTGTACGTTCCTTCGTATATTTAGTATTTTCATAAACTGTCTTACGCTCATACAGCGCCAGAGGACACTATAACATGAGATGTGAAGTTTTACACGAACGATCTTCGAGAATTTTAGCTAGTAATGGCCGCAGCAAATCATGTTTACGTGGAAAACACAACGCCAAGTCACAATGAAAGTAATAGCAATTGACAAAGTATTCGAGAAAATACCTTAAGAATTGCTGGAAAAGATCAATTTAAGCAAATCGACTTGGCGCTTGACAATCCTTCTTCTTAGTATTACCTGCAAAGATCAAGTCTTTTCAATAAAAGATCCGCGATCCTGTGATGCATTATGTGCATTTGTCAGTTTACGGCTCACTTTCCTTACGGATCACGTCGTGCGCACCACCTTCTACGATGCTCGTCGGTGACACCACAGTAAGGCGAGCTTTGCTTTGAAATTCATCGAGATTAATTGCACCGCAAGCACACATGGTGGCTCGTATTTTTGCCAACGTCACCGCGACATTGTCCACCAGTTTTCCTGCATAAGGCACATAAGAATCGACGCCCTCCTCAAAGGCCATACCAACTTGATCTCCTCCGTCAGCGTAGCGCTGCCAGTTGCGAGCGCGGTTGGAGCCCTCTCCCCAATATTCTTTGACGTAGGTGCCGTTAAAGAGCACTCGACGCGTCGGACTTTCATCGAAACGGGCGAAATAACGTCCCAGCATCAAAAAGTCAGCGCCCATCGCGAGTGCAATCGACATATGATAATCGTAAACGAGACCGCCATCTGAACAGATCGGGACATAGATACCCGTTTCTTCAAACCATTCGTCGCGCGCTGCCGCAACAGCAATGACAGCCGACGCCTGCCCACGTCCAATTCCCTTCTGTTCACGCGTAATACAGATCGACCCGCCACCAATACCCACTTTGATAAATGAGGCGCCCGCTTCTGCTAGAAAACGAAAACCTTCGCGGTCGACAACATTGCCCGCTCCAAGCGGAAGATCATCGCCATAAGTCTTGCGAACCCACTCAATAGTGTCCTTCTGCCAGTCCGAAAATCCGTCGGACGAATCGATACAGAGCACGTCACATCCCGCATCAAGTAATGACGGAACGCGCTCCATGTAGTCACGCGTATTGATCCCGGCACCTACCAGCAAGCGTTTATGCGAATCGAGCATTTCATTCGGATTTTCTTTATGTTGATCGTAGTCTTTTCGGAAAACGAGGGAAACGAGATGACCATCACGATCCAAGATAGGCAACTGGTTCAGCTTATGATCCCAAATAATGTCATTGGCTTCGCTCAACGTGATGCCTTCCTGACCGTAAACAATCTCATCAATCGGGGTCATAAAGGAACGTACCGGTGTATCAGGAGAAAGTCTGGATACTCGGTAATCCCGGCTGGTGACAATGCCAACAAGCTTACCATTTGCCGTGCCATCTTCCGTGATTGGTACAGTAGAGTGACCCGTTTTTTTCTTAAGTCGCAAAATATCTTCAAGAGAAGCATTGGGCGGAAGGTTGCTGTCACTGGGTACAAATCCAGCTTTGTATTTTTTAACCTTACTCACCATCGCACACTGACTTTCGATTGACTGTGATCCGTAGATAAATGAAAGCCCGCCCTGACGAGCAAGCGCGATAGCCATACGATCCCCGGATACCGACTGCATAATGGCTGATACCATAGGAATATTCAAGTTGAGAGGACATTCTTCGTCCGCCTTTCGATAACGGACCAGCGGAGTCACAAGCGAAACACGATCAGGTATACATTCTCGCGTTGTAAGGTTCGGCACAAGCAAATATTCGCTAAACGTTCGAGAAAGATCCGGTAAATAATGAGCCATACTTATTCCCTTTCAATCAGTTGTCTATTATCCTTTATACTTTTATAAAATTAACATCTCTTCCAAAGCCTAAAGACATAACGAGAACTCGATCATCACGAGAATTCGCCCATACTCGCTCACAAGAAAACCTCGACCGTACACGCTCACAACGAGAACTCGCCCATCCTTATATAAAAGAAATCTTCATTTTGATCGATCGCTCTTGTTTATTCGGATCGATTGTCAACCTTGTTTTGAAGCAATCGAATCTCTTTTTGTTCAATCGCTTTTTTCATGAATGCTAAAACAACTGGATGCGGGCGTGTCGGACGCGACTTAAACTCAGGATGTGCCAGCAATCCAACATAAAAGGGATGATTCGGCAGTTCGATTGCCTCAACAAGCCGGCCGTCCGGCGACATTCCTGAAAAACGAAGTCCGGTCGACGCGATGGCTGCCGCATAAGCCGGGTTGAATTCGCGCCGATGATGGTGACGTTCGGCTGTCTGCTCCTTCCCGTAAATCGAGCGAAGAATTGATCCCTCATCCAAAATCATTGGGTAAGAACCGCGCCGCATCGGCCTATCACAAAAAGGTATTGAATCGATGTTTTGAATCATCTCCTCCGATAAATCCGCGTAGTAAAAAACATCCTGAATATCATCCTTTTCCGATTCGTCTGAGTGAGCTCTAATTAAGCCGGCTAGTTCACGTGCAATATCCACAACACCCATCTGCATGCCTAAACCTATTCCTAAAAAAGGAATACTCCGTTCACGCGCACTTCGACTTGCAGCGATCATGCCTTCCATGCCACGTGAACCGAAACCTCCAGGCACAAGTACTCCGTCCGCTTCCTTAAGGCGTGCATCAACTTCATCCGGCGAGATATTTTCCAGATCCTCGCTCGGGATCCAGTCGATCACCGCTTCAGCACCCAGCTGAATGCCGGCATGTTCAAGGGCTTCAGTGAGACTATAATAGGCGTCTTGCATTACTGTGTACTTTCCCACAAGAGCAATATTGATTTTGCGACGCGGTGCCTTAGCCTTATCTACGATCATCTTCCAATCACTCAAATCAGGCTCCGCTTGAGGAAGATTGAGGCGATCACAGATCCTCTTTGCAAATCCGGCTTTCTCAAATCTAAGAGGCAATTCGTATACGGATTCACAATCTAAGTTCTCAAAGACCGAGTCAATGCGAACATTACAATAAAGTGCTAACTTGCGACGGACACCTTCATCCAATGGATACTCAGTTCGGCACACAAGAATATCAGGTTGAATACCGGATGATAGCAGTCGTTGTACACTATGCTGTGTCGGTTTCGTTTTTAACTCACCCGGCGTGCGCACATAAGGGAGGAGTGTGACATGAATAAAGAGACAGTTCTCGCGTCCCACCTCATAGCTAAACTGACGGATCGCTTCAATAAACGGCAATCCTTCAATATCGCCAACTGTACCGCCGATTTCTGATATCACTACATCGACTGTATTGTCTTCAGAAACTTGATAAATATGATCTTGTATTTCGTTAATGATATGGGGCACGACCTGAACCGTGCCGCCATTATAACCTCCGGAACGCTCGCGATTGATGACATTAAGGTACACTCGACCGGAAGTAATATCACTTTCGCCGGTGAGATTGATATCCGTGAATCGTTCGTAATGGCCGACATCAAGATCGGTTTCGGCACCGTCTTCCGTCACAAAGATTTCGCCATGTTGTAACGGACTCATCAGCGCTGGATCGACGTTAATATAGGGATCAAATTTCTGGTTGCGCACCGAAAGGCCGCGAGCCTTGAGCAAGCGGCCAAGCGCCGCTGCTGTAATTCCCTTGCCAAGGCCTGACACCACGCCGCCCGTTACAAAAACATACTTCGTTGCCATATTAACTGGTCTCCTCCGGATCCTACGACAAACTTAGGATCACCTTTTTTCACCTCAAAAGCACCGCGAGCTTTCGCGTCTTAGTGGATCTACACTGGCATCCCGGCGAACCAAGCTCCTGCGAATCACAGTGGGTCAAAGGAGTTTCTCACGACCCAACAATTATCTCAAGATCCTGTGATTTCATCCATACTCGATTAATCAGACCCGATTATGCCACAAGCTCCCAAAACCTCCAAAGGAACCCTTGTGTCCTCAATCTACTGTATTTTCCTTAGAATCAAAAGAGATGCTCACATGCTTCCTTTTGATCTCCACTAAAGATACCATTTATTAGGAAAGGTTGCCTTAACGATTGGTTCTTTCACAAAGGTAAGATTTTAGACTTTCCTTCACCTCAATCCTCGAATTAACGTCTAGAGCATTATAACTTTTCAAAAAATGTCCCGAAACCTCGAAAGGATTCGGGACAATTGAATTTTATGCAAGAAATATGCGTAACGAAATTTTTTCTGAGATAAACCTCGGCTTCCAAACACTATGCTTCATAAAGCAGAATAGCGTCTGAGATACGAAAAGTTTCCGTCTCATTTATGCTTTCTCGCTCGTCTCTTCCTTTTTCTTCCTGCGTTCTCGTGCACGTGCTTCCTTCTCTCGCTCTGCTTCTTTTGCTTCGTGCTCTTGCTTCAAGTCGCGAAGAACTCCGATTAAAGCGACTACCTGGCCGGCGATACGTGCCACTTGTGCAAGGTCAAAAGAACACTCTTCATCCTTTTTTTCCTGAGCTTTCCGTCGCGAGATACGATCAGCGATACCGGAGGCAGCATCACCTATCGATCCGACCGTCGTCTCCACAGCGCCGGTAATACCGGATGCGTCATGCAGAATTTCCGGTATCGACTCTTTAGCGGAATCAGTCACCGTCTGGACATCATCAAGAACACCGTCAACTTTTTCCATCACACCTGGAAGTGTTTTGACAGTTTTAGTCACATCAGGCGATATGTCGTCCAAACTTTTCTTCAAACGGCTAGCGACGCCGACTAATTGAAATAGCAGTACCGCAAGTGCAACCAAAGCCACTGCACCGACAAGAGCAAGCAGGACATAAAGCAACGATGAAAGCGGGATCATGACTTCCATTACAAAATACATGGCGATCACTCCTACTTCAATTATTTCGAATCAGCTGACTTCGCATCATCCTCTACTTCAGCATCTTCATCACCACACTCACAGCCCTCTGCATCATCCTCGTCACAATCGCAGCATTCTGCTTCTTCCTCATCGCACCCACACGATGCATCCTCAACGTCCTCTTTGCCTTCTTTGATTTTCTTAGCAAAAATTTCTTTTTGCTCTTTCAGGTACTCGGCTGCCTCACGAACTTTCTCACGCGCCTTATCGACGCCATGCACTGCCGCATCTGAGATCTGATCGCGCGTTTCTTTACCCGACTGAGGTGCAAGTAGCAATCCACCTGCTGCGCCGAGAAGGATTCCGGCGAGCGTTCCTATCGCGACGTTCATGCGTGCATTTTTCTTGGAAGTTACTCCAAACCAATCCTCTAATCTTTTATTCATGTTTCCCTCCTTCTAAAGCTGACAAAAACCGTCTGCGGCTTTTTAGTGTTTAAAGATTTGCTTTTACATTATACAGAAAATAATACATAAATACGATGGTGTAAAGCTCATTTTTCCTTAATTTCGTCCAATATGGCCACCTCCAGAATTGTTAATTCAAAAAAGTTACATTTTATCTGCATTCATTACACCCTTCATTCTGCTTCTTTTCTGCTGACTTAAGCCACAGCATCAATTTTTCGATCGACCTTTGTTCTTTGCCCTCACTTTTTGCGTAAAAAAAGCCCATTATGGAAAAGACGATAGCACCGACCATATTGACAAATAAATCCATCATCGTATCGATCAACCCAATATCCAAATAACCTTCGATATTTAATCGTTGCCCGTTGACCACGGTTTCTCTGATGTCTGAAATAGAGATCACCGTGTTGGTCATTGTCGGATCTAATCTTGTACTATAAATAGCCTGAATAACTGTATCCTTTTGCATATCGGTATGAAAAATCATGTCAAATGCATATTCATAAAACTCCCAGAGCACACTAATTGTCATCGAAAAACAGAATGAAAACAGTGCAACAAATATCGGAGATAAGTGAAATTGAAATTTTCTTCGATTATTCAGCATGAGGACGAGCGACAGCCCAATCGCAGCATTCAAAAAGCCTGAAATCGTGTGTAAAATATCGTCCCAGAAAGGAATTCGAATAAAGAATGCGTTAATTTCACCTAAGATCTCTGCTGCAAAAATGAAAATAAAAATAATGATTTCTAATGATGGCGGAATATCACAATTAAACCTGACCTGCACCATGCTGGGAAGGTATAGAAGCAAAATCGTTAAACAGCAAAGAAAAAAACCTTCATAGTTCCGCAACATAAGTTGACGAACCGCAGCAACAACCACCAGCAAACGAAGAACCATAAAAACGATAAAAGAACTTCGATTTTCCTTTAACTCGCGTTGAACCTGTTGACGGAAAATTTTCCGTTTAGTATGTTGCTTTTTGATTTTTTTCTTGATCATTTTGCCGTCCATCGCCTTTCCATTACTTTCACATTATTAAAAAAGTATAGCGCAATTCTTTAGAGATAAGATTGAAACAAGATTGAACAAAAGTAATGAAATTCAACGTCGCCACATGTTTTCGTCAATCAATTTATACATATTAACTCTTAATGTTATCTAATAGAGCTTCTCATAAATCATGACTTCGCGTAAATTAGGGCTTCGCGTGAATTAGGGCTTCGCGTGAATCATGGGATTATGAAAATCATCAAGATCACAATAAATTCCTTTATGACGATCGCCCCCAA
>JAAZJV010000022.1 GCA_012800135.1 Clostridiaceae bacterium
GGTCCTCCGCTATTGGAAAGTCCTGACACATAAGCGGGATCCGTCTTCTGTATCGTGTAAGGGTAGTTGTTCACGCCATAGGCCAGCAATACCGGATAGCCGGTATCCTCCAAGTCGGCATTCGTAGGCACGTAGCTTCCGTCACCGTGGTCTGCGGCGTTTCTGTTATAAAAACCAAAGACGTCAGGCGAAGCCAACGTGTCCACCGAGAACGTCTCGTTTGAGGGTACGCCGTCAGCAGCAATAAAATGGACGAGCGTCGTACGGGCTTTCTGCAGTCCCATATCTTCCGCGCTATCCATCCCCAAATACATCAGTAGTTTATAGAGATCCAGACCTTCAAAAGAGTTCACATACCAGTAAGCATTATTGGCCAAACTATAGTCGTCAGCATATCCAATACCTCCTGGAATGATGCCATCAGAGTCATGAACTACCAAATCTTCAAGCTGTCTGACCGTTAGATCGATCTCATAACCTAACCCTGCACCGCGGAATGTAACGATGTAGTCCGTGTAGCGCGAGACATCGAATGATTCCGCCTCTGTATGTTTGAATCCCGGTTCTGTCTCCTCTGAAACGTAGATGTACGCTACATTCGTGAAGGTTTCACCCCCAGCGCTGACACCAAGTTTATTCATATCATAGACAAGCCTGATACAACCGTCCTCGTTGTCGAGGTCCGGAACATAGCCTAAGGAATGTTCGCCTTCCCCGACTGCGTCAAAAACAAAAGGAGCCGCATGCTTACCGTCCAAAGTGCCTACACCGTAGGCAAGCAGAACCGGTCGTCCATCGGCACTGGCTTTAAGGATCTCATCCAAAGTAAATGTAGCAACATGAACACGGTTATGGTTTTTTAGCTCTACCTGATATGCCTTGTCTGTCAAGAAAATGCCGTTGTCACCATCCGTCATCTCATAAAGAAGATAAGCAAGATCCATCCCCTCATAAATGCGAGCACCTGATGAATCCTCATAAACACCGCGAACAAGACCGGCATTACGGTTTTCCAATTCGCGAACAGAAAGCGGAATACTCGTTACGACTGCCGGTCCCTCGACCGTCATGGTCGCGCCTGTGATGACATCGACGTTATAAGGAAGAATGTCGTTATCTGTCACACCGCCATTCGTTACATGCTTAAAGACACTCGTCGAAAAATCGACATCGGAAAAATCAATTTCAGAGATATCCGGCTGTGAGGGATCTGTCTCCTTCGTGTCTGTACCTACACAACCTGTCAAAAGAGCCATAATCAGCAGCATCGTTAAAAATATTATTTTCTGTCGTCTTTTCATGGTTATCTTAATCTCCTTTTCGGCCACACCTTATCGGGGAACCTCCATATCGTTGTCATGCGCCGTCTTAAAGTCAATTCGTACGATTTTAAACAACACTCCCCGACTCATCTCGCTTCATTCAAAAAGCTTTTTCACCCTCTTTTACAATTGAGATAATAGGGAATAGTATTTAAAAAACATTCGCTATTGTAATTTAATTATATTTATTATACCTAAAAAGATTCACTCATGCTTTATCTTTCTCTTGCGATTTCTCTAGACAACCTGAATTACAACAATGATTAACATGAGTGGTAAGAAAATCAGACATTGGGTTCTTCACTTTAGATCGATGTTTTATCATCAGGTGAATATCAAATTCGATGATTTGATTTATAGAAAATGTGGAGCTTAGCAGTTAAAACGTATAGAATAATAGATGTCGTTTGATACCTTTTTGAATAAAGTCGAAAAAGCGACACATCATTAAAAGAAGATAAGAGGGCTTATGCTCGAACTTAAAAACATATCTAAACATTACAGGACACAACATTTTTCACAAACAGCACTCGACAACGTATCCGTCGAATTTCGAGAGAATGAATTCGTCGCCATTTTGGGTCCAAGCGGCTCCGGCAAGACGACAATGCTCAACATCATCGGCGGTCTTGATCGTTATGACGCAGGCGATGTAATCATCAATCGGACATCGACAAAAAAATACAACGATCGCGACTGGGATACGTATCGAAATCATCGCGTAGGATTCGTCTTTCAAAGTTATAACCTGATTCCGCATCAACCTGTACTTTCGAATGTCGAACTTGCACTAACCATTGCAGGCATATCTCGTAAAGAACGCGCTACCAGAGCAAAGAAGGCATTGGCGGAAGTCGGTCTTACCGATCATATGCACAAGCGACCGAATCAGTTGTCGGGTGGACAAATGCAGCGTGTAGCGATCGCTCGGGCACTCGTCAATGATCCGGATGTCCTGCTTGCCGATGAGCCGACAGGCGCGCTTGATTCTGAAACGAGCTTGCAAATCATGGAGCTCCTGCGCGTGGTTGCCTGCGACAGGCTCGTCATTATGGTCACCCATAATGCCGAGCTGGCGACACAGTATGCTACACGCATGATCCGATTGCGTGACGGAAGAATCATAAAGGACTCAAATCCTTATACGAGTGACGATACGAGAGACAACTCTCGCCAAACGAAAGAGAAGCCGAAGCGTAAAACGTACGCCAGCATGTCCTTTGACACGTCGCTTTCACTCAGTCTAACGAATTTGCGATCCAAGATAGGACGAACGCTCATGACGGCTCTGGCTTGCTCTATCGGTATCATCGGTATCGCGTTGATTTTATCCATTTCTTCCGGAATGCAAGATTATATTGACTACGTTCAGCGCGATACTCTGTCCTCCTATCCCCTTCAGATACAACGCGAGACCTTTGATCTTGAAGGACTTACTGAACTCGGTCTGTCAAGGATGGATAATTATCAGAAAAAACGAGAACCAGGAGTTTACATCGATACTTCCGTCGAAGAAGCCGATCGCATCGGCATCGTTACGAACCATCTCGCGCGCTTCAAGGCTTACTTAGATGATCCTGAGAGCGAAATCCACCAATATATCACTGAACGAGGTATCCGTTACACGTATGAGGTCGCCTTTCAGGCGTATAGCTATAATGACGATCAAGTCATTGTCAACACAGACGACGATCCGGCGGA
>JAAZJV010000167.1 GCA_012800135.1 Clostridiaceae bacterium
ATCACGCCGTCACAATGCGACAATGCGTTTCTCATGGACGTCTCAAGCGATTTTGGATCGTCAATTACGATGTCTAAGACCTCCGGATCGGCGCCCCAACGCTCCAACATAGCCTTAAAAATCGTCGAATTAAACTCAATGATCGAACCTTCATCAGGAGTTGACGTAGGCGTGACAATCTCATCGCCTGTTGGAATAATAGCGATGCGCGGCTTGGCTAAGACATCGACATCGAGACTTCCTGAAGCCAACATCGCCCCCATCGCAGCAGGTGTAATGCGTGAAAAGGATGGCAAAAGCATGTCACCTTCACAGATGTCTTCTCCGATCTGACGTACGTGCTGCCACGGTGTCGCCGCCACATATAAAACGACTTCTCCTTCATCCCTCCAAAGCACATCTTCTACCATGACAACGGCGTCACATGATTCTGGAAGCGGATCACCTGTGTCGATCACTTTATACTGATTCGGCTGTAAACGGATTGGCGTCGTAACGCTTGCGCCAAATGTGTTTTTCGCCAAGACGGCAATGCCGTCCATGGCACATGCATTATAATGAGGCGCGCTGATTTTGGCATAAACAGCCGATGCCGTCAGACGTCCGTCCGCTTGCTTTACCGGCACCGTTTCCGAGCGCCGCAAAAAGAGTCCCCTCTCTTGTAGGACGGCCATGTATTCTGCTAAAGCTTCATCGAGAGGCATATTCGATAAATATTGAAAAGCCATTCATTTGACCTCCCTTTTTCCTTGTACTACGTCATTTTGCCGGATGTCTTCTTGTGCTGAACGATGTTGTACTGCGATCTCCCTTCTTTTCTTACATCAGGCATCAGGTCATTTTGCCGAATGTCCTTTTGAGTTGATCGATGCAATCCTGCGATCTCCATTTTTCCCTCACATCAGGTCATTTTGCTGAATGCCTTTTTGAGTTGAGCGATGCGATCCGTAGAGGAAGCCCTCTTAAAGCAGGTTCTCACTTGCAAAAAAGTCTTCAACATCGTATACAAATTGTGGGCATCCCGTTCACACAAGAATTTCAACAATTTCAGCGCAATCGCTCACCTGCTTAATAGAAGAGCGATGAGAGAATTTCGCACACATGAGACGTTCAACCTCAGCACATTTGAAGCGAGACCGGCAAAATATATTACAGCGCAATGACGTTCACCCAATCTCCTTCAGAAAACCCCTCACAATCGCGCGGCACTTCAATATAACCGTCAGCGCGAGTAAATTGGGTAATCAAGCCCGACTTGCTCATCAAGGGATCTGCGGTGAGCAAGCCTTCTTCCGTTGTCAAGCTGACGGCAATGTATTCTTGCCGGCCGTGGTTCGACGGTATTGTATTTGTCAGTTTGGCCTTGTAACATGGGGGCGGTAAAGTTATGATTTCGCCCATCATGCCGCGAAGCAAGGGATCAGCAAATAGGTCATAAATAAAGTACACAGCGGCCGGGTGTCCCGGGAAACCGATGAGCGGCTTTCCGTTTACTTCGCCGAAGAGGGTCGGTTTGCCGGGTTTAACGGCGATCCCGTGCAAATACACTTCACCTAACGCCTCGACAGAGCGTTTTAAGGCATCTTTGGCTCCGACGGAACTGCCGCCCGAAAGAAAAATGACATCGCACTCGCGCGCCATCGCGGAAATGCGCTCCTGCAACATATCGTCATCGTCCGAACAGATGCCGTAACGGCGCGGAAGGGCTCCCGTCCGCGTTACAGATGCGGAAAGAAGCACCGAGTTTATGTCGCGCACCTGACCGATTCGCGGCGTGACATCGAAGGGGACGACCTCATCACCGGTCGATAATATGCCGACTATCGGACGCTTGGAAACTAAAACCTCAGTAACACCGAGCGCAGCAAGCGCTCCGATATCCGTCGTTTTGAGGCGCTTGCCACACGAGTAAATCTCTTCACCGAACGACACATCGTCGTGCCGGTATATGACATTTTGTCCCGGACCGACCGGTTTTGTTATCCCAACAAGACCGTCGCCGTAATCTTCAGTCACTTCCATCATCACGACAGCGTCTGCGTCTTGAGGCAATTGTCCGCCTGTCGGGATTGCAACGCATTCCCCTCGCTCACACTTCAACTCACACGATTTCCCCATCGTTACTTCGCCGATATTTCGAAGAAGCGCAGGTATGCTCTCTGAGCTGCCAAATGTATCGGCCGCATGGACAGCAAAACCGTCCACTGTTGATCGATCAAATCCCGGAACATCTTCTTTAGCGACAATAGATTGCGCCAAAACGCGGTTCACCACGTCGGCAAGAGCGATTTGTTCCTTACCGACATATCGATTGCCGAATTTTAAATTAAGAAGCTCCTTTGCCTGTTCGCAGGAAGCAACGTGCAACATAATATTCTCCATAGTTCACTTGCTGATTGTGTTTATTATACATCTTGTATTTTGCATCGGTTACAAATATAAGCTTTTTCAAGACTGGTAAAAACACTGCCTAATAGCAAAAGCTTGTAAACAACTAGACGCATGGAATGACCTGTTCACTCTAATCTCAGACAGAGTGAAAATCTTGATTTTGCGACTGGTGGAGTCCATGGCACGGTGTGGGGACAATTATTCAAGTTTTTTTGTATATTTGGTTGGATAGTCACAAACATGGACAATTTTTCAATTTAATTAGAATTCTTTTCAGACAAAACTGCAGCAGAGCGCCGTTTTCCTCTTTTAGTTGAAAAGTTGACCAAAATCATGACAGATACAGGACAAATAATCTGTATTAATTGAAAATTTGCCCCAAGGAAAAATGGAAGTTGACAGTCTTTCTGAATTAATCGATTTTTTGTCCAGAGAGGAAGCACGAGTTGACAGTCTTTCTGAATTAATTTAATTTCTGGCCAACGTGAAGTTTCGGTGTTGTCAGTTCTACAAATTAATTGAAATTTTGAGATTTGTGAAGCTTACTCGCCTTTATCAGGTTCCGTAATGAAAACCAGCAGATTCGGTGTCGGTACGACGTTACATTGAGAGTGAACAGCCTGATTTCGTGAAAATTGAGACTCTCTCGCCTTGAATCAAGACCGATCGAACGAACTGAGGAATACCGAGGGAGGATACGGAACAGAAAACAGGCTAAACGGTTTGTAGCCTCGTAAGGAAATACGGAGCAAAAAATAGGTGAATCGGTTTGTAGCCTCATAAGGGAATACAGGGCAAAAAATAGGCGAATCGGTTTGTAGTCTCGTAAGGGAATACGGAGCAAAAGACAGACTAAACTGTTTGTAGCCTCGTGAAACGAAGCTCGCCCGCTTCGAACCAAGCCCAGTCACGAAAACCGAGCGACGCAGCGTAGGCAAGGGTTGGCCGCATCAGGCGACCGAACTGCGTATTGTAGTGGGCGTCCGAAGCAAATGCCAAAAAATGTCCGCCTAATTCGCGGTAACGACGCAACACATCTTTATCAGGAAGGGCATCTTTTAGTGAATAGCCCTTGTTACGCATCAGAGAATCGATCGTTCCGGCATTAATTTCAAGAATCTGGCCATTTTCATGCATGATACGGAATAAACGGTCGAAGGCATCCGGTGCTTGTCGGTAGAACATCTTGGAACGATTTTCCGTCGCATAGCGTGAAAAGAAATCGTAATGACCGATAATGCGCGCCTCAGGAACAGCTTTCGCGGAATCTGCAACTACATTTATAACACGGGTATATGTATCGGCAAGAGATTCCCGATAAATCGCCTGTTTGTCGTAAAAGGGGTCGCAACGATCAAGATAGTGTACCGAAAGAATGCCGTAATCAAAGGGATTGTCACGAAGGAGGGCACGAAGCTCGTCCGTGACGGCTTCTGTCCATCCCAATTCGACCGAGATAAGAAAACCGGGAGGATCGTCTGGCTGACGTCGAGAAGGAAGACGCCTTAGATCGTAAAAAGCGTCCATATATTCTTTTGCGTCAAAGACCCACGGATCTCCGTTCGGATAACAGTCTGCGTCCGCATCATAGTGATCCGAGATCGCAACACCGTGTAAGTTAAGTTCCGATGCTTTTGATAATAATTCCTCTAAGGTCTGACCGGCATCGGGCGACCAGCCCCCAAGGTGATTGTGAACGTCTACGATACTCATATATTGTGCCATTTATTGTGTCATTTAACGTGCCATTGGTCTCGCGCACAGATCATCATCTTATTCCGAGATCGCTTTCGGCTCAAAGATGCCATGCGAGGCATTGTCCAAGAAGCTCTGGCGAAGAGCCCAAAGCTTGTCTGAAAGGTCAACATAGTACGTTTGAGGATTCTCAAATCGCAGCAACGACGGCCAAAGCGTCGCCATTTCTTTTTTGCAAAAGGATCGTATTTCTTCGATATCACGCGGTTTATGACAGCGAACACCTTTTACAAAAATCGGTTTCAGAAGCGGTACCGCACGAAAAGAGTACAGCGTCTTGCGTTTCCAAGAATGTAGCGGATCAAAAATGGTAAGCGGCTTCGTATCATCAATTGTTTCGTCTGCCAGTGTAATCAAATCAGCCTCGACTTGTCCCGTTTCGCGGTTGTAAAGTCGAAAGAGATTTTTTTCACCCGGATTCGTCATCTTGCCCGGATTGTCGGAAATTTTCATGCGCGGTTCTTGAACGCCTTCCCTCTCAATCATGGACATTTTGTAAACACCGCTGAAAACCGGTTCGGCACGCGACGTGATAAGTCGTTCGCCGACGCCCAGCGAATTGAAACAGGCGCCTTGGTGAGCCAAATCGCGTATCAAGTATTCATCTAACGCATTGCTAATGGTGATGGTACAATCTTCAAGACCTGCTTCATCAAGCATTTTTCGTGCTGTCATCGTCAGGTAAGCCAAGTCACCGGAGTCAATGCGGATCGCCTTAAGACGTTTCCCAACAGGTTCCAGTACTTCTCGCGCAACACGGATCGCATTGGGCACCCCGCTTTTCAACGTGTTGTACGTATCAACGAGTAGTTGGCAGTCATCAGGATAGGCGAGCGCATACGCTTTGAAGGCTTCAAATTCCGACGGAAAAGCTTGTACCCAACTGTGCGCCATCGTGCCTAAGACAGGAATGTTAAATAGTTCTCCTGAAAGTGTGCACGATGTTCCCGCGACACCGCCAATGTACGCAGCTCGAGCCCCCAGTACTGAAGCCCAAGTTCCTTGCGCGCGGCGTGCGCCGAACTCCATCACGGTACGCCCTTCCGCAGAGCGGACAATGCGAGACGACTTGGTGGCAATGAGGCTTTGGTGATTAATGGTCAAAAGAATCATGGTCTCGATAAGCTGAGCCTGAATAATAGGTCCTTTCACCTTCACGATCGGTTCATTAGGGAAAATCGGCAAACCTTCAGGAACTGACCAGACATCGCACTCAAACTTAAATCGCTTGAGATAATCTAAGAAAGCTTCGTCAAAGACGCCGAGTCCGCGCAAATAGGCAACATCATCTTCTGTAAAACGCAAATGTTCAAGGTAATTTACCATCTGTTCAACGCCGGCCATGATCGCATATCCGCCATCCTCCGGAACATTGCGAAAAAACATATCAAAAACAGCGATCGTATCTTTCATGCCATGCTTAAAATAACCGTTCGACATCGTGATTTCATAATAATCCGTCAACATCGAGTGGTTCGTAAATTGCATTGTTTCCATCATTTTTGTTTATCCTTCCAACGCAATCAAACTTTATGCAACCTTTAACAAGGAGTATAACGACATCTTATTCTTATTTTGCTCCTGTTTTCCCAACTTCTCAAGGTTGCGCCTGTCGAAAGGCGACAGGTCAATCCACTGATGTTATAGACACAAGGAACAAAAATCACTCATTGGACGACATGTCCTTCCGTCGCTCATCTTCATACGGCCAACAATCACCGCCAAAGAGCGTTTTGGCAAAATAAATGCGTTCAAGCGTCAGCCCTTGCGGCGGCATGGTGGGTCCTGCCAATGTACGATCTTCAGTTTCAAGCAATGCGGGAACTTGATCGGGCGACATCTTGCCCTGTCCAATTAAAACAAGCGTGCCGGCAAGAATTCGTACCATATGGTAAAGGAAGCCGTCACCGCGAACGATCAGCGTGATCAAGCGATCTTTATCGACCAATTCAAGGTGTTGAATCGTACGCACAGGACGATTTGTCGGCGACCCCTGATCCATTAGTGATAGAAAAGAGTGTGTTCCGGCAAAATAAGGCAATGCCTCTCGCATAGCGTTCAAGTCGAGCTCACTAGGTACGTGGGCTACGAGATGACGAAATATCACGGGACGAATTCTTCTGTTCAAGATGCGGTATCGGTACTCTTTTCCAAGCGCATCGTACCGCGGATTGAAGTCATCCTCAACATGTACGGCTTTTCTGACAGCGATACTGTCAGGAAGTTTCGCGTTCCAAAACAAGGGTATGTTATTCACAGGAATCGGCATTTTAGAACGAAAGGACGATACATGGCCACGTGCAGATACGCCTGCATCCGTGCGACTTCCGCCTGTGAGCCGTATTTTTTCGCCGGTCTGCTTTTGCCAACAGTCTTCAAGCGTTTGTTGCACAGAGATGGCATTTTTTTGACGCTGCCAACCTGAAAAAGCGGAACCGTCATACGTCGTCAAAATCGCAAAACGCACCCCGTACATCGGTTGTTTGTTTGTAGGAACATCGTTCATACCCGGATTTCGTCTTTCTTAACCTTTTAGCAATAACACGAGACCGCTTTTCCAAAAATAATTCCAAAATTATGTGACCAGGCCTTGCCACAAAAACACGAAGGCACTGATTGATACGGCAGCTAATAAAAACAGATAGTCACGGCGTTGGAGCTTCATCGCGTATAGCGTTGTCCGAGAGGACGTTCCGCCGTAACAGCGCGCTTCCATTGCGACAGCAAGATCGTCCGCTCGCCTGAAACTGGACACAAAGAGCGGCACGAGAATACTGACAATTCCGCGCGCACGTCGCATCAGGCCGCCCGTATCAAAATCAGCGCCGCGCGACGACTGTGCTTTCATTAAACGCATCGCCTCATCCAACAACGTGGGCACAAAGCGCATGGCAATCGACATCATCATCGAAAATTCCTGTACAGGAAAACGAATACGCTCAAGCGGTGACAGCAAGCGTCCCATGGCGTCGGCGATTGCGATCGGCGTTGTTGTCAGAGTGAGTAGAAGCGAAGTTTGAACCACCATCAAGCTAATACGGAGTGCAGTGAGAAAACCGGAAATCAAGCCCTCGCGCGATATCGCGATTGAGCCAATCTCAAAAACAGGCGTTCCTTCCACGGTAAAAATATGGATTAGCATCGCAAAAATAATCAGAAAAATGATCGGTCGGATGCTGCGAAGCACAATGCGCAAATAGATACGGGAAAGCGCGACCAGCACTGTGGTCCACACGGTCATGACGGCAAGAACGATCGGACTTTTCGAGGAAAGCGTGGCAATCATCAAAAGGATTGCTGCAACAAATTTGACACGTGCATCAAGCCTGTGAATGAGCGACGTGCCGGGGATGGAACGACCAAGAAGACTGCGCTTACCCATGCGAGGACTCTTCTTTCTTTTCGCAGGACTTTGTGTCCCCAGATCTGTCATACGATGCGGATTCAGCCGGCGGATGGTAATGATTGATTAAGCGCCTCTCTGTCTCTGAAAACGGTTCCTTGTTCTCAGGGCTTATTGGGGTAGTTTGTTGAAAATAGGATACTCCAGTCGCGGTGACCGACTCGTTATTTTCCAAAAAGGATATTAAAGTCGCCTCGAGTATTTTTTCTGTAGTATCTTTGGCATCTAATGCGAATGAGGCCAATCCCGGAAGATCGTCGGCAAGCGCATCCAGAAAACGTTTTGAGGGCGGAACATCAAGCGAAACATCCTCGAGGAACTCAGCTCTGCTGATAATCTCTTCCGGTGTTCCGATCTTGGCGACACGTCCTTCTTTCATCACTAAAATACGGTCGCATCGTTTGGCCATCGCTTCCATGTCATGTGAAACGATGATCAACGTCGCACCTTCGCTCGTCAACGTCGCAAGATCGTCAAAGAGATCTTCGCGCCCGGCTGGGTCAAGGCCGGCGGCAGGTTCGTCTAAAGCAAGAATCACAGGTTCCGCCGCAAGGACGCCCGCGATCGCGACACGGCGCCGTTGACCTCCGGAAAGATCAAAAGGAGAGCGATCCAACACATGATCAACACCGAGCCTCTTCGCTGCTTTTTCAACACTGTGCGCTACCTCATCAGGTGATCTTCCCATCTGTTTAGGTGCGAAGGCGATATCAAGCGCCACCGTCTCTTCAAAGAGTTGATCCTCCGGATACTGAAAGAGCAGGCCGACCTTTCGACGGATGGATCGGATGATTTTTCGCTCAGAAAGATCTTCGCCGAGAACAATGACCTTTCCTTGAGAGGACGGAATAATACCGTTAAAATGCTGAATCAGCGTCGATTTACCGGAACCGGTGTGCCCTACAATTCCAAGCACCTCGCCCTTCCGCACCTTAAGCGAAACATCCTGAAGTGCCTGCACATGTGTCCCCGGCAAACCTTCATAAGCATATGAAAGATGGTTGACGTCGATGACGACAGGCGGCTCCTGTTGAGGAAGTTCGGTCGCTTGTTCCTTTGTAGGTGGGAAATCATTCTTTATTCGATCCGATGTTCCAGACAACACATCTTTATCAGAAGAATAAACGTCCCGCACCGGATCTGTCGCCTGATTTTGTATTGTCGACAGCGCACCTGTCCCAGTAAATTCGCCTATATGCGCTTGACTAGAGAATGTTGTCAATGCCTCTCTCACAAATTCGACTGCACCGTCAAAGGATGTCACTTTCTCCGGTTGATAGGAAACGCCTGTAGCTTCTGCAACGAGGTGAGCGATATCAATATGTGTGGGTATGCTGAGACCTAAGGAAAGCATACGGTCTTTATTGTCGAAGACTTCTGCCGGCGAGCCCTCAAGCGCAATTCTGCCGTCTTCCAAGATATAGACACGGTCGGCTAGGAGCGCTTCTTCCATGTGGTGCGTAATGTGCACGATCGTGAGCTGTTTCTTTTCCTTCAGTTCGAGTATCAGATCCATGAGAGCGCGTCGAGACGCGGGATCGAGCATAGCAGTCGATTCATCAAGGATAATAATCTTAGGATGCATGGCCAGAACGGAAGCAACGGCGAGCTTCTGCTTTTGTCCGCCGGAAAGCGCAGCAGGCTCGCGTTCACGATAGGCAGACATCTCCGTTTCTTCCAAGGCTCGCTCCACGCGCGACCGAACCTCTTCCGCCGGAAGCCCAAGGTTACAGGGTCCAAAAGCGACATCGTCAGCAACGGTAGTGCCGATGATTTGATTGTCAGGATTTTGAAAAACCATACCGGCGCGGCGTCGAATCTCATCGATGAAAATATCGTCGGAAGTGACCATCCCATCCACAGTCACAGTTCCTTCATCCGGAAGTAAAAGACCATTCATGAGACGTGCGACGGTTGATTTGCCCGAGCCGTTGCGGCCAAGAAAAACGACATGCGAGCCGTCCGGAATCGTAAACGACACATCGGAAACGGCTTTAGCGCTATCCCAATCCTCGTTGCCTTGATAAGCGAATGATACTTTTTCAAATTGAATCATTGTCCCGATTACTATCCTGCTTGTCTGTTTTGTTAAGTAGAGGCGACCGGCGCTGCCGTCAAATGACGGCGGAAGCCTGCAGTCTCTCCGTCTGCCATTGTAGCGTTCTTTATGATTATCCGCCTGTTTTCAGTTTTATTGAACGAGGTCACTTTTCTCATAAAAGTCAAGAAATTGACCTCTGCTTCCCTAGATAGTCGCAATTCCTTAGTAAAAAGCGCGAAACTGGCCACTGTTTTATTCGAATGGTCACAATTTTCTCATAAAAATCGTGAAATTGGCCACTGTTTCCCTTGAATGGTCGCAATTTTCTCATAAAAAGCGCGAAACTGGCCATTGTTTCCCTCAAATGGTCGCAATTTTCTCATAAAA
>JAAZJV010000023.1 GCA_012800135.1 Clostridiaceae bacterium
GGGTTTTTAAAAACAGCTCGTGTCCAACCTATAGGTTACAGTTTGTTTTTTTGGGCGCAAAAAAGTCCCAAGATGCCTGGTATGACGGCGTTTTGGGACAAATTGTGGCGGAGAGTGTGGGGTCAAAACCGCCTTTTTCATGCTATGAAACGCTTATAAAGCAGCCTTTTTGACATTTGATATTCTGTAAATGCCCATGTTTTTATGACCTTTGAAGTTTTTCAGTATCAATTTAGTATCACGGTATCAAGCGAATCAATAACCGTATAATTGCGAACATCCCGAGAGACAGTAAGTGCTGCCTCTATTATAGGTTGTCAGTCGAGCTTAAGTTTTCTTTCCAGTATCTAATTTGATTGATCTTATCTAGCAA
Organism: Clostridiaceae bacterium; assembly: GCA_012800135.1. Lineage (GTDB taxonomy): Bacteria > Bacillota > Clostridia > Saccharofermentanales > DTU023 > UBA4923. The sequence continues at coordinate 374 of JAAZJV010000023.1, forward strand.
GTCTGTCATGACTGTCTCAAAATCCGAATTAATCTGGCACTCCCAAAGAACAAATACATTCCACCCCATTTGTTCCAATGTTTCAATATTTGCCCTATCTCTTTCCTTGTTTGTCTCAAGCTTTCCCTTCCAGAATACGAGATTTGATTTTGGCAGACGGGATTTATTGCATTCGTCATGTCCATGCCAAAAGCAACCGTTGACAAATATCGCTATCTTATACTTTTTTATGGCAATGTCTGGTTTTCCAACTATTGTTTTGCAATTTTTTCTATATCTTATTCCATGATGATAAAGCCAGTGACGCACTTTAATTTCGATTTTCGTATCTTTGCTTCTTATCTTAGACATGATCTCGCTTCGTTTTTGTATTGAAAAACAATCAGCCATTTTCTCGCCTCGTTTGTCAGAAATGTTTTGTGCTTTTTAGAAAACAATGAGAGAGTAATGAACATTCTTTATTGTGTTTCCTAAGGAGCAAACATCTGTGTTGACAAGTCTTCTCCTCTCTTCGGGGAAAGATCATATTTTCAAAAGCCTATCACGGTGCTCTTCCGTCTGCAACGTTGCCATGAAAACAACAGATGATAAGCAACGTTAGTGCTTTGCTGCTGAGCGGCGAGTTCGCAGATTTGAAGATAGGTTGTCGTCACCTAGTTTCATGCCTCCGAAGGCGATAGCCAACTGGGCGTATTATATGATCGCTCAATGCTCGTCATTGTTGGCAGTTGTGTGGGAACTTATCCCTTTCTGCTATTTTTTGATCATAAACATTCCCATAGTAATTTTGCCAGCTTCATGCTATCTTTACTCCAAGCCATTGATTTTGTCTCCTTTGTGTCCTTTTGGCAATTAACGCTCAACAGGGGATCCAATGGTTTTTTTCCATTTCCCAATTGAGCTCTCTATCGCATTTTATCTCGCATGCTGAATGCCAAAGTGAATAAACACCCTATAACCAGCTGTTGCATTTTGCCTCATTGGTGATTACTGAAATTGGGGGAGCATCATTAAGTTTGATGCCTGGTTTCGCACTTTGCGTTAATCGGGTTTTCGTCTTTGCTGAACATGTTTTTTACGATGCGCGACTAGACCTTTAATCCGAGCAGATGGACTTCAGAAACCGTGTTTTACATGTTAAGATTCATTATAAGATCGTAAATCGAATTTTCTGACAGTAAGAGCATTTATATCAACTGCTAAAAGAGATTGATTGTTTTGAGGTTCTTTATGAAAAAACCAGGTACAAGCAAACCGTTTTTATTTGGTATGGAACAGGCGAGTCATGACTTCTCAAGTCCTGATTCTCTAGGCAAGAATATATTTACCAATGCGTTTCCGATCGCGGTTGCTCAATATCTTTCGAACTATCGCAAGCTTTGCATTCCGGTGATAAAAGCAAAGTGTGAGCAAAATGCTATTTTTACTGAACATGAATTAGCTTCATGGGAAAACATTATTGGAACAGATCCTGATGATGCACACTTTTTGTTTGAAGAAATTTACAGCGGATTCAGAAGATATACAGATAATGATCCTAATAAAAGCGATCTCGTTGTTGCAGATACAAAAGGAAATCACTGTCGCCCTTTTGAGGTTAAGTTGGTAGTCGTTCCGAACTCTCAAACCGCTACGAGAAGCCATGAGGAGCAATCATGTGAAATTGTTGTGCGTCCTCCTACAGTAGAGCAGCTTGCATTTTCTTTGGCGAATTCATATGGAGCCGAAAGACGTACAGAGCTATTAGACATTATCACCGACTGCCTAGGACGACCGATGGATTATCAGTGGTCAAACGAGAGTTGGATGCAGTCACGTATAATAAAAGTATTGAAGGCTGCAAATAAAATAGTTCAAAGGGGAATAGATTTACAAACCCCTTTTGCCATAACAGCTATCTGGAGAACGGTTGGTCAAAAGCCGATTTTGGAAGAAAATGCATTTGATGTATTTGTATGGACTGACATGGCTTTCCTTCAGCTTTTTACAGATAAGATTAAAGAACGAGGAGATGGTGTTGCGCGAAACATTACTCGCCCCGAAAGGTCTGTAGTGTGGCTCGTTTCAGCTTTATTCGATTATGCTGCACAAAGAACCTTAAATTTTTCAAAACATCATTCTCAAATTACTTATGGCACACAAACAGATAAAGCGGGCTCTTTTGCAGGTGATGTTCCGCTAAAACACCTCAAAAGCCAAGAGTTTTACAACCCAAGAATAAAGAAAAGCGAATTAGAAAACATCGTAATGAAAGAGGCATTTGATCATTTGATGCCAGAGCGAAGGCTAGATAGCACTCTTCTGATTCAGCATATTGTTAATCTGATATCCAAAGGCGAGAGCGAATGATTGCTTTAGCAACGTAATTGGCCATATTTACCGGTACGGCATTCCCAATCATTTGTTCAACTGTTGTTTTAGAACCTTCAAAAACAAAATTCTTTGGAAATGTTTGAATTTCTGCGCGTTCATGGGTAGTAAGCGGTCGAGCCTCCTCAATAGGACCCGCATCACCACGGTGACCCGGATAGCCTTCAGGTATAGGGCGGTTGACACCACGTATTGTAGGCGAAGGTTCATCAATTGAAAAAATAGCTCTTCTAGCATAACTGCGAGGGTGCCTGTAATAATACTGAGTACCAAGAGTTTCCCCAAAGTAATCTCTGATTGTTGTTTCAGTGGATGATTGGTTGTTTTTTAGAGCAAGCAATAATTCTTTAGTTTTTTCTGCAGAGAACCCTCCAAAGGTAAATAAGCGTTTTCTACGTTGTGGAACACCACAGTAAGAAGCGTTTAGAACTATTTGCTCAACAAAATAACCAGCATCTGAAAAAATCTTCTTTGCTTGCATAAAAGCATTCGATTTTTCTGCTCGATCCACATTTTCCATTACAAAAAAAGGCGGTTTAAAGTGAGCAACGATTAAAGCAAATTTTTCAGTAAGGTCAGCCCTATCGCCCTCTTTTCTTTTTCCGGCTGATGAGAAGTCTTGACAAGGAGGACCGCCAATTATTGCAGGGCATTCGTCAACAAAAAACGGTGAGAGCCTTTTAATTGCGCCTTCGAGATCATCTAAATCTAAATTGTAAGCACTGTGCCCGAAATTATTGTTGTATGTGATTACAGCATCTTCCCAATTGTCAAATCCAGCAATTACTTCAAAGCCAGCGTTAGAAAAGCCTAGCGACATACCGCCACAGCCGGAAAACAAATCGATTATTCGTGGTAGTTTTCTGTTAGACGATTTAGTGAGGGGGGCATTGATTTTTGTTTTATCAACACTTAAAAACTGATTAATGGTATCTGCAGACCAAACAGCACCTCCATTGATGTCGTTGCTCGTAGGTGGGGGAATAGTTCCTCGAGCCTTCATTGATCTGATAGTTGATGTTTTTACTCCCAAACGTCTTGCAAGTCGCTTGACATCGTAGAGACCAGTGGCGGTGTCTGGACCAGTTTCCATGTTTGAATGCCTCCTTAAACCTTTAGGTCATCTTACCATGAGCCACTATGCTTTGCAACGCCTCCGTTGCAAAAAATGGCATCACATAACAAAGAAGATTCGATTAATGTCTATGTTGTCTTGAACTTCTTTTATATATTATTAACGTAGAATTATGAGGTTTTGGTCAATTCTTTATTTCGCCTCTACTCTATTTAGACACAAAAACCAGATGCGCACAGTCGATAATCAAACCACGCATAACTGCTATTTTACGAAGTACGCAACCCCTTTTATGCAGAGATCGGGGCATTTGAAGCCTTAAAGACATCAAAACAACCCCTGCAACAGTCCGCCATATGCGGACAGTGCCGATTTATACAGTTATACACTGTTAGGAGGTGATGAAAAGAAAGATAAAAAGTACGAATTACAAGCTGTAGTCACAAAAAAGCATTCATGTAGGCATAAATAAATTTAGATATCGTGCAGATAATACGACGAAATCGGACAGCAGTAATGTGCTTCGCTTGCTCTATAGGCTTTGAAGATTTTCTGTTTCTTTTTGCATTACGGTATCAAGTTGATCAACAACCGTCTTTTCATCGTCTGGGAAGAAGTGAGAATAAGTATCAAGAGTCGTTGATACTTCTGCATGCCCAAGTCGTTTGCTTATAAGAACGATATTTACCCCTAGGGAGATTAGCAGCGACGCGTGGGAGTGACGCAATCCGTGTACGTGAATGCGTTTCACGCCAGCTTCTTTGCACCCTTTACTGATACCTAGTTCGATAAAACGCTTTTCCCATGGAAAAATATAATCCTCCGTTGCTGGATCATAGATGCATCGGCGGTACTCTTTCAGCTGATCGATACAAACCTCCGGCAAGCGGATGATACGAGATTCGCCCGTCTTTGTCGGCGTGATAACGGCCTTTCCACGCAATCGCTGATAAAATTCGCGTATATCAACGGTAGGCCCGGCAAAATTGATTCTAGACCATTTGAGGGCTAGTAGCTCACCTTTACGCATGCCTGACTAATAAAGCATATTTACGGCCGTTCTTGCCTTTATATCGTCAATACAATCAATCACTTTTGAATATTCGTCGAGTGTCCAAAAACGTATGGGCTGTTTTTGCTCGTCTGCTTTTGCTGGTTGACCTGCAAGACGACAAGGATTATGTTTGAGATTGTAGAAGCGTACAGCATGATTGAAGATAGCTGATAGCTCATGATGAAGATTCTTGATCGATACCGCAGAAAGATCATTATCGATTAGTCCATTTTGCCATTGTCTAATTGTAAGCGCATCAATCTCATTCAGTCTGAGATCGCAAAAGAAGGGCATTATATGATTCTTAACCCGGTACGTTTTAGTCTGAAGCGTATGCGCTCGGAGGCGGGGCCTAACGTCCTGCAAATAGAGATCGTAGAAGGCAGAAAATGGCATATCCGGCTGATAGCTGACATTCTGCAAAAATTCACGTTCCCCTGCTTCAGCTTCTCGTTTCAATGCAAAGCCGCGCTTGCACTTTTGCCGATGCTTTCCTTCGTAATCCGTGTAATAAAACTTGCAGTACCATGTACCGCGTTTGTCATCCTTGTACGCTGGCATGGTTAGTCACTATCTGTGGTAGAGGTTGAATTCTTTTTTACAAAATCAGGATATCTTGAAACAAGAGACTTTATTAAGAAGGCAATGTATTCACTGATAAGATCAAGCATTTGCGTCATATCATCCGGAAGGAGCATGAATCGCTCATCTTCCGACAAAACAATGTAAAAATCACGCCCATCAATTTCAAGTTGATATTCGCGTTCAGTATTTGCGTTGGACATTGCAATGTGAAAGCTAAGCTGTTGAGCTGCTGTAGCTTCATTTAGGAATAAAGCATCTCTAAAATCACTTGAAAGGGCCTGATGATATTCTTCACGCTCAAATAAATCAAATATATTTACATTAAATATTTGACTCAATTCAACCATCGTTTCAAAACCGGGTTCACGCCTTCCATTTTCATAATTGGAGTATGCTTGCCTAGTAATACCGAGCCTGTCAGCTACTTCTTGCTGTGTTAGACGCATGCTGTTTCTTAGTTCTTTTAGGTTAAGCTTCATATCGTTGCTTTCCTTAGCTTTTATTTATCATTTAGATAATAACATCGACACGGAGTGTTGACAAGTGAAACATTTTGTTGCATAATATATTCAGATCGTTGCATCAAAGGAGGTACTACAATGTATGACGTATTAAAAATCAAGCAGATCATGCTGACTGAAGACATCAATCAGAAAGAGCTTGCGAGCAAAGCTGGTATTACCGCTGGTACAGTCTCTAGGTTAATGCTAACAGGCAGAGCAAAACATACAACGATCATTAAGATAGCCCAAGCCTTAAGCGTTGCCCCCAAGAGCTTATTAAGGAGGTCTAACGATGCCGCTAATTGGAGTTAAAGAAGTCATGCGGATAACCGGTACGCCCCAATCAAGCGCATACGAGATCATCCGCATGCTCAACAAAGAACTAAGGGCGAAAGGATTCTTGACTCGTTCAGGGAGAGTTGAAAAAAGATATTTACTAGAGCGTTTCAGGATCGTTGACGTGCCTGAGGTGCCTAATGAAGTATCTTAGGTTAATCGCTGGAAATGTAAAGCCTATTCCCGCAAGTTGCGGCGAGCAGTGGTGTTTATGCCTTGTTTTGGGCTAGAAATTTGGAGGCGGCGCAATGGGATTTAGCTGGATAAAACATGACCTAAAGATTAAGGGTGATCCCGAGTTACAAACAATCATACGCAGATATGGAATTGCAGGCTACGGTGTTTATTGGGCGCTTTTAGAGTATATGGCGATTCAAGATAAAGGGATCGTTGAGGTTAAACATTACACATATGATATGCTAGCTGACTTTTTTTGCGTTGAAAAGGATACTTTTAGGGCGATCATTGACGAGTTTTTGAATTATGGGCTGATATCAAGCAACGACGAAAGAACGGTGCTATGGAGCGATTCAGTGCTTGCTGATTTAGAAGTCTACGAGCGCAATGCAAGCAAAAGTAGAAAAGGAGCCGAAGCGAGGTGGCATAAAGAAAAGCAAGAAGAAACTGATCGGGCTGATGATGCCCATGCCCCAAGCATATGTTCCGAGGATATACCTGAAGGATATGCCATTACATCACAAGTATCACATACATCAGATACATCAAATCACAAAGATCACAAAGACGAGAGGACATCACAAGACATCGCACATGAAACATTTGAAGCGTACTTTGACGACTACTCGATGCACTTTTTTAACAAGCCGTACAACGAGCTAGATAAAGGCAATAAACTACCCATTGAGCTGTTAGTTGACAAGTATGGGATTGTTGATGTTGGAAGCATGATGTATGAAACCATGAACGCAGATCAAAGCGCTGGAGATGAAGAATATAGAGTATGTAATCCAATTGCCTTCTTGACCGCGTTGTTAAAAGAAATCAACGATGAGGAAAATCAGCACCCAATAATTGATGACCCTCCGGAAAACGTCGAAGCACTGATAGAAGATTTTGATCGTGACGATAAGGAAAGCTATGCACGCTTACTAATGAAATACGATGAGAAGATGATTCGTTTAGCCCTTCAGTTTGCCGCAACAAGAGCCGAGACCAACCTTTTGGGTTATACAAGAAGGGTTTTAGAGGATTGGCGTATGCGAGGAATTACAACGCCTGAAAAATACCGAAAAGAGTATCAATCATAGTCACAAAGCATTAGAAAGGCTAATGGAGATCAACGAAAGGAATTAGAAGAAATGGCAGACAATGAGCATGACTATCTAACCCCTAAACAGTTATATGCAATAGGTTTATTAATCGAGGGGAAAAACGATAGGGAGACGGCCGAAATAGTAGGCGTAAGCAGGGCAACCGTCAACGTGTGGAAGAACCAAGATAACTACTTCATAGCGGAATATAACAGCAGGATCAACCAACTAAAGGATACTATAGAAGCTAGTCAACATGAAGTAGTGCTAAAAGCCTATAGGGTGATAGACAAGGTGCTAGACATCGAGCTACAGAAGGATGAACCCGATACAAGGGTAGCGCTAGGCGTGATAAGAAACTTTAAGGCTACAGAGAAATTAGAAACGAACTCCGAAGCCATAGAGAATAGGCAAAAAGTGAGAGAGTTAAACCAACAAAGCGACTTAAAAACCGCCCAGATGTTTGCAAGCATTGGTCTGTAAACCTTACAATATCTTACTAACCTTGTCACTCTAAAGACCTCAGACTAATGGCGATTATAGAAAAGGGATCATGCTATAAAGGCCTGTGACTAAACTCCACCCGTTTGTACCGAAGCGATTAAAACTATCCTTTGATTTATACCTGTTTACACGTAAGCAAGATGTACACGGAAATTCCCGAAATACCGGTTTCTATACTGTACTTTGACTTTTGCCTACCAATAACTTCCACATCTTGTATCACCATCAACACCATAAATATTCGGTATTGATTTCTTCTACTTGCTTTCTTACATATCAGTCGTTGTTTTCTCTTTTAGTACTCCCCATAAAACCTTGAGAACAACGTATTTGAAATAATGAACTGGTTCAAAATTATGCCCATATATTTTTCCGCCGTGTATTATTTTACTTCTAATAGAATAGGCTTCATTAAATATTTCTTCCGGTGAAAATCCTGCAATATCTCTCTTACAGTATTTTCTTACTGTGTTAAGGCAACGATTCCTTGATCCGACTTCTTTACCGCTAGAAAGAAAACCTCTCAAATTTCTCTTCTGTTCATCTTCGAGCGTTGATGAATCAACACAAGAAATTAATTTGTCAATAAATACAATCTCTTCCTGAGTTTTTTGCTTCTTTTCAGTTGATAGCATCTCGAGAGCGCTACACAAAACCAAAACGTCTATTGGCTCGCCGAAATTACACGCAATCTCGATTAGTGAAAATATAATCTGGGAATCTTCTGAATATGTGATTCCAATTTCCCGATATTTATCCAAGTCGCTGAATGGAAATGATGAATCAGGATGGAGACTTTGTATCGTTGCCGCGGGCTGTTCCTCATAAATTATCTCAAATTCATCTATGCTCGAATTGACTTCATAAATAGCCAGCCCAGGGAAGAATCCGCTGTAGTTTTCTGAACAAAAAAAACACTCCTCATTTTCTACAAATTCATCAAGTGGCCCATCATGTTCTTTGTGATACATCCTATGTTGATATTTCCCACAACCAGTTAATATATTATTAAATTTCCAAAGGAATCTATATAGAATTATTGAATATAATTTTTTCCCTTCCTGCAAAGCATATGATTTTGATGCAAATGCGCCTAAAATAATCTCAAGCGAGTTGTCTTTTTTATATCTCCATTTGCAAATAATATCGTCAAATCTAAACAATTCAATCCATACATTTTGAGGATAATTACCATATTGATCTCGAAGACGAATCTCGATTCGTGCAACGTACATCTCAACCACCTACTTTCACGCTTTTAGTTCAATGTAGTGTATTTGATTAGTTTTTTTGTAATATCGGATTACCTATTCAAGCAATCTTATTCCGTAAGAAGGAGATTTTTATTCTCGGTGTTCTTTTCATTTTATAAAATAAATGAAGAAAGAGCGAGCGAAAGCAATAGAGTATGCCCTTGAATATCACACAAGATGTAACACACAAAGAATACCATTATATATTTTTGTATGTTTTTACATCACGCAAAAGACTCTCTAGCGACATATGAAGCGATGATCTAGGATAATCGAAGACGCGAAAAGCAGAAATAAAATAATAGTATCATTTTAGTATCACAAAAAAAAAGCCCCTAATCATGGGGCTTTCAGCGCTATGTGGCGGAGAGTGTGGGATTTGAACCCACGGAGGGCTTGCACCCTCTCCGGTTTTCAAGACCGGCGCCTTCAGCCGCTCGACCAACTCTCCTTGCTGACAACGTTGCCAGTTTAC
>JAAZJV010000168.1 GCA_012800135.1 Clostridiaceae bacterium
CGTTATAAAGCCGTCTTTTGGGGGATAGTAACCTTCGAGAGAAATCGATCCTGCCGTCGTAGGCATGTCATTAGTGTTCACGTTATCTTTTAACAGCACAGGAATGCCGTGGAGCGGCCCGGTGAAACCTCCTGTTTCATGAAACGCGCGATCCAATCGATCCGCCTCATCAAGCGCATGAGGGTTCACGGTGATGATTGCATTGAGTTTCGGTCCTTTTTGGTCATAAGCATCGATACGGGCAAGATAGGCTTCAACAAGTGCACGGCACGTCAACGATCCTTCACGCATCGCATCATGTACATCTTTAATCGTCGTTTCCATCAGTTCAAAACGATTCATAGTTTTATACCCCCTTTAGTTGAAAAACGGAGCGCACCCTCATTCGATACGCTCCGCTGTCATTTGAGAAGAACGATGCCAATGCATTGGCCTTCTCATAAACGATCATGTGAAAACACATTACGTCTCACGGTCAAATCCTACCCTTAGAATCCTTACGAGAAGAAGTTCATCAAAAGTCCAGCGGCAACCGCTGAGCCGATAACTCCTGCCACGTTCGGTCCCATCGCGTGCATCAGAAGGAAGTTTGAAGGATTGTACTGTTGTCCCACTTTCTGAACGACACGCGCCGCCATCGGTACAGCCGATACTCCTGCCGCGCCGATCAACGGATTGATTTTTCCCTTGGAGAGCACGTACATTAACTTGCCGAGCAATACGCCTCCCGCAGTACCGATTGAGAAGGCGACCAGCCCCAGAAAAATGATTTTCAGCGTGTCAGGTCTCAGGAAGAGTTCCGCCGTCGCTTTCGCTCCGACGGTCAAGCCGAGGAAAAGTGACACGATGTACATCAGGCTGTTTTCAATGGCGCTGCACAATAGCGGCACTCTGCCGGACTCTTTCAGCAAGTTGCCGAGCATCAGCATACCGATCAATGGACCTGCCGACGGAAGCAGCAAAATGGTAAAGAGCGACACAACGATCGGGAAGAGAACCTTCTCTTGCTTGCTCACAGGGCGGAGCTGTTCCATCTTGACTTTTCGTTCTTTTTCCGTCGTCAACAGCTTCATGATCGGCGGTTGTATGATCGGAACCAGCGCCATGTACGAATACGCCGCAATGGCAATTGGTCCCAAGAGGTGAGATGCCAATTTTGATGTCAGGAACAGTGCCGTCGGCCCGTCGGCGCCACCGATGATACCAATAGAGGCAGCTTCCGGACCGGTAAATCCCAAAGCGACCGCGCCTGTAAAGGTTATAAAAATACCCAATTGCGCCGCCGCACCGAGCAGAAGACTTTTTGGATTTGCAATCAGCGGTCCAAAATCAGTGCCACAACCGATACAAAGGAAGATTAGCGGCGGGTACAGACCTTTCTCCGTACCCTGATAAAGCAGGTTGATAAGTCCGCCCGTATTCTCCGAAGCCAATTCGGCTAGAGGTAGGTTGGCAATCATTATGCCGAACGCAATCGGAATGAGTAAATAGGGCTCATAACCTTTGCCAATCGCGAGGTAAAGGAAGACGCACGCGATAATGATCATGATGAGATTGCCCGGTACCATCACCCCGAAAAGTTCCATATTCGGTGTGAATAGGGGACCTATTCCTGAAGCATTAATAAAATCAACGATTGCTTGCCACATAGCGCACCTCTACTTGTATGTAACGAGAGGATCTCCGGCAGCAACTTGATCTCCCCTTGCGACTGAAACGCTTGCGATTTCGCCGTCGTGTGGCGCAGGAATCTCGTTTTCCATCTTCATCGCTTCAATCACAATCAGAGTATCTCCGGCTTTTACCTGATCACCCGGATTTACATTGATGGTGAATATCTTGCCCTGAAGCGGTGCAACGACAACTTCACCGCCTCCTGCGGAAGCGGGAGGCGGAGCAGGCGCTGCAGGAGTAGGTGCCGCCATCGGTGTCGGAGCCGGTGGCGGAGCGACCGGTAGTGCTACAGACGCAGGAGCAGCGACAGCAGCAGCGCTCCCCATCTCTTCTACTTGTACCACGTGCTCGACTCCGTCGATCACGATTCGAAACGTTTTAATACGCGACATAATTATGTAATTCCTTTCTTCTAACTCGCTTGACTAGCGTGAGCGCCGGAGCGCGCTCTGAATACTCGCCTGTTCCCAACCGGAGAGCACTTGCCCTGAGCGGGCAATTTTACGTACTGACAAAGTTTGGCCGTCTTGTTCATAGGCCTTAATCGCCGCCATGATAATGGCAAGTGTGTGTGCATCTGCACGTCCTGACGTTCGTGAGGATATTGGAGGAGAAACTTCAGGAGATGCTTCCTTTTTCAGAGTCACACCTGAGGATCCGCCGTCGGGCTTGTCTTTATCCTTTTTCTTTGATTTTCTCCCGGTAAACCATGCAGTTATGTCTACCAGATAGGAAATAGAAAGCAGGACGAAGAAGACGACCAGCATACTGAATAATGAAATCAGCAATGTATCCGTAAAAGTCAAATTATTGACATCAAATAACAGCACCATATTGATATAACCTCCCGCATTACAAAGGAATGTTCCCATGTTTCTTGGAAACCGTGAGCACACGTTTGCCCTTGAGCGAATCAAATGATGAAATCAACCGTTGACGCGTTTCTTCGGGAAGAATAATGTCGTCCAGATAGCCGCGTGCTGCTGCTATGTAAGGGTTCATCATTGTGTCTTCGTACTCTTTAATCTTGGCTGCGCGCTCTTTTTCGGGATCATCCGCATCCCGAATCACTTTGCTGAAGATAATATTGGCTGCGCCGTCCGCTCCCATGACAGCAATCTCCGCACCCGGCCAAGCAAGCACAATGTCGCCGCCCAAATGCTTGGAGCACATACCGATATACGCGCCGCCATAGGCCTTGCGTGTAATCAGTGTTACTTTCGGCACCGTCGCTTCGCTGTATGCATAAAGCAACTTCGCACCGTGGCGGATGATACCGCCGTACTCCTGCTGTGTCCCGGGGAGATAACCGGGCACATCCACGAGCGTCAGAAGCGGAATGTTAAACGCATCGCACGTACGGATAAAGCGTGCCGCTTTATCCGAGGCATTAATGTCAAGACATCCTGCCATCACTCTCGGCTGATTGGCGATAACCGCTACGACTTCGCCATTGAGGCGGATGTAGCCGGTGAGCATGTTCGTGGCGTAATACTCCTGATATTGAAAAAACTCGCCGCGATCGGCAATCGCCGTGATCACATCGAGCATGTTATATGGTTTGGCAGGATCGTCCGGAACAACGGTGTTGAGTTCAGGGCGCATCGCGTCGGGATCCTCATCACATGACTGTGCATCCGGTCGTTCCATATTGTTTTGCGGCAGATAGGAAAGCAGTGTCCGTATCTGTCTAAAACAGTCCTCCTCATTTGCCGCTCGATAGTGAGCGACACCGCTAAGACTGTTGTGAGTCATCGCGCCGCCCAGCTGTTGTGACGACACTTCCTCACCCGTCACCGCCTGCACCACCTTAGGACCTGTGATGAACATTTCACTGGTGTTGTCCACCATGAACACATAGTCCATTAGAGCCGGCGAGTATACAGCGCCGCCTGCGCATGGCCCCATGATGACGGAAATCTGGGGGATGACGCCGGACGCCTGCGTATTATTAAAGAAGATGCGTCCGTAGCCTGCTAATGCATCTACGCCTTCCTGAATGCGCGCGCCGCCGGAGTCATTAATGGCGATCATCGGCGCACCGACTTTCAGCGCTGCCTCCTGTGTACGAGCGATTTTCGCTGCGTGTTCCTCACCGAGCGATCCGCCGATGACAGTAAAATCTTGGGCGGAAACGTAGACGAGCCGTCCATTGATGGTGCCATACCCTGTGATCACCCCATCGCCCGGCGCATCCTTTTTATCCATTTCAAACTCGGTGCTGCGGTGTTTGACAAACAGACCGGTTTCCACAAAACTTCGGTCATCCAAGAGCGCATGGATACGCTCACGAGCTGTCATTTTACCGCGTTCATGCTGTCTTGCAACGGCGCGTTCTCCGCCACCTGCAAGCAGCTTCTCTCTCAGCTCCTTAAACTTTTCTTCTTTTTCTGTAAGCAAGGTTTGTCCCTCCTTCATCTACACTCAAATGCGAGATGTGCCTTAGCGCCACCATCCCGCATCTGAGGTTACTATTAATTTTCCCCTGAAACTTGAGATCCGTTCAGGCTATTTATGTTGAGTGCTTGCCGCCGAACGCATATTGCCATTTTTATTGATACTTCGGCGTTATTTGCGTTCAATTCAGCCGCAGCACAGCTTTCTATTTTTTAAAGACGTCCGGAATATCGTATAGTCCGCCGGACCATTCAACGAGATCCTCAAGCGAACGAGCAGCCAGCAAATCATGTGTAGCATCGGCAGGATCGATTCCGAGGTCATCGGGATAAGCAATTTTGCCTTCCGCTCTCAAAGACTCAATATCCGCTAAACTCACTCTTTCACCGAGCGCTGTACCTTGTGCCACAGCAGCCAACAGGCGGGTACGTTCGGTTTCGCTTTGAGCCATGTAGAGGTAGGCGATACCTTGCTCAGTGACAACATGCGACACGTCTTCGCCGTAGATCATGACAGGAATACCGGAAAGGCCGGCCTCTCTGCCGATTTTAACGGCATCAAGTTCGGGCACAAAGTAGTCACCGTACTTGCCTCGGCTGGAAAGCATCTGTACGACAAGCTTCCGTCCGCGGATGAGTGAATTCCCCGGGTTCGGCACCATAGCGCTCCACGCATCGGATGCATGACGGCGACCGCGCGTGTCGTGACCCATGTTCGGAGCACCGCCAAAGCCGCTGAGACGGCCCTGAACGACCGTAGATGAGTTACCCAGATAATCCATTTGCAACGTCGCGCCCAAGAAAAGATCCATCCCGTAAAGTCCAGCTAGTTGCGCCACCGCCCTGTTCGAACGAAGTACACCGTCCGATCCGATCGAGAAAATATCCCTTCGCGCCTGTGTATAGCGTTCCATGCCGAGTTCGCCGCCAAACGGATACATGCTTTCAACCCAGCCGCTTTCAATGGCCGGAATCATCGTCGGATGAGGATTCAAGACCCAGTTGGTGCAGACTTTGCCCTTAAGCCCGAGACTCTCCCCGTATGTCGGAAGCAAAAGCTCGATCGCGGCACCGTTATAACCGACACCGTGGTTCAACGAGCGAACCTGATGTTTCGCATAGATGCCCTTGATGACCATCATGCCCATCAAAATGTGCTTGTCCTTAATTTTTGCCGGATCGCGTGTGAAAAGCGGTTCCATGCCATAAGGCTCATCCGCCTGAACGACAAGATCAACCCAATCGCCCGGAATATCAACACGCGGCAGAGAACCTTCCGAAACCAATTCGTTGGCCTGAGCAATCACGATCGCATCCTTGAATGCACCGGCTTCTGCTAATACAGGGGTATCTTCCGTGCTGAAGCCCGTGTAAAGGTTGCCGTAAGAGTCTGCTTTTTCCGCGGCAATAAGGCAAACGTCGGGAATAAGGTCGACGAAGCAACGCGCGTAAAGTTCGAGATAAGTATGGATCGCACCGATTTTTATCTGTCGGTCAGCTACCATTTGCGAAATCTTCTTTGATTGTTTACCGGAAAATGCAAAATTAATTTCTTCTGCGATACCTTTTTCAAAGATAGTCAGATGTTCATCCATCGTGACGGCCGGCATAATCATATTGAGACGGTTTACCTTCTCAGGATCGACATTTGCCAGAGATTTAGCCAGAAAAGTTGCCTGTTTCTGATTATCGCCTTCCAATATTACATTCGCGCCGGGGGGAATCACCGTTTCAAGTACGTTGACCGCATCCTCCGTTTTGAAAACTTTATGATCTGTCCACTTAGACGCCTGCTTAAGTAAAGAGGCTTTACGCTCACGTCTCCTCTGCCAATTCATTGTGCTACCTCCCGCAAATTGCATAAAATAACGATTTAATGACCCATGAAAAAACTATCATGTTAGTATTGAAACGTCAACTCAATTTATAGTCAATACTATACAATTCAAATTACTTTGATTATACCTCATAAAATAGCATCGGAACTACTGAAAATACTTTATTTTAGCCATTTTTGACAAGTCTGTAGATAATGCCAAATGCTCATCATTGTTGTGAGTTGTTATTAAGATAAGAGAACAAGAGCGTCATCGTTTCATGCCTTTCGTTAATAATTACGTCATCACGTCACGTTATTTTTGTAGAAAAGATGAAGGGATTCTTCAATAAACTGATGCCTTTTTCTTCTGTAATCCGCTCCGGCAAAATCGTTTGATGTGGCATGTGTGGCGTTAGGCACAATCCAGAGCTCTTTTTTCTCGGACGAACACGCTTCATAAAGCTGCTCACCCATCCGTAAGGGAACGAGAAAATCTCTCTCTCCATGAATAATAAAAACAGGCACTCGTGCATGACGAACACAATCGAGAGGTGTCGGTTTATCATTCCAGACACCGGCTATCACGCCGTAGAACACCTGTGTTGCTATCAATACGGGAAAACGGAGAAATGCCGGCAACTTGTGAAGCATCCACTTCCCTTCTTCTCGAAGAGACGTGTAACCGCAATCGGCGATGACGGCAACGACAGAATCAGACAAATTCGGATCGCCGGCCATCTTCAGCACGTTAGATGCCCCCATGGAAACACCATCAAGCACAAATGCGTGTACCTTCTCCGATCCGTCTTCTCCGTACATTTTTGTCACGTGATCCATCCACGTACCGAGATCGTCGTAATGCTTCAGAAACAGGTCTGAATAATCGCCGCCGGTCGGCTCGTGGCCGCGAAGCGCAGGCATCAGAACTGAAAAGCCGGCGTTCAAGTATTGAAGTGCTTCCTTTGCACGACTGAGCACATGACCCTGCCACCCGTGAACAACCACGGCACAAACACCTTTGAAAGGGTTATCACTTCCATGCTCGGCAGACTCGTCCATATATTCCGATTGCGAAAATGCTGAGCAAAAAAAGTGTTCGCTCTCGTTCTTATCGACAACGGCAGCATGTAGATCAGAATCTGCAATCTTGTGAACACGCTCGTTCTCGATTTTATCGACAGTCTCTTCATGATCTGAATGCATTAACTGAGGAAAATAAAGAGCCGCAAGTTTAATACCATCTTTTTCAATCGTATGGGATACATGGGGAAGCGCCATCAAATCGGCTCGCATTTTTTCTGCCTCATCAGGTCGATCTCTTTCAGACGCGGACATTCCTTTAATCGTGTCATTCGAACTGAAGTCACAGCATGATGATGTACGACGAAACAATTGGTAACCCATCGTGATCACGAGCGTAAGCCATCCAACAAGAATGATGATTGCAAACGCCACTGCGAACTTTGGGAGATCCGATGAGTCCAAAGCCAATAATATCGATGCGTATTTCCAAACCATCTCGCAGTACATCTCCTAATTCTCCTACTACACGGATCAGACCTTCTTAAGGTCTACGATCCGTTTGCACACCTGCAATTCTCACTTCACAATCGACACCGGTAACCTGTACGCGTCAATGTTTGAGTTTTGGCTCGTTAAACCATTTGCCCTTGCGATAAAGAAAGAATCCGAAAAGATCGATCAGCACATTCGAAGCCAACATCGCAATCCAAATCGCTTTCTCACCTATGTTAGTGTAACGCTGAAACAGGAAAATCATCGGCAGGCGTAAGCCCCACAGTCGCCCAATCGACATCATCGCTGAGTATCTCTGATAGCCGCTGCCACTGAAAATACCGGCAAATAAATCAAAATATCCCATGAACGGCGCCATCAACACCGAGTAGATCATGTAGTCCATCGCTAATTGCCAAACAATCCGTTCCTCGCCATACGAACTGAGATTGTAGAGAGAAAGGAGCGGACTACGTAAAATCCACTGAAGCAACGCACCGGTGACCGATAAAACCGTTGAGATGATAAACGCGGCGCGCACAAACTTCTTTACGCGCTCTTTCTTGCCGGCACCCAGATTCTGACCGATGATCGGCGTCATTGAGCCGCCAACACCCATTGTGGCCGTCGTAAGAAAACCGTTGATGCGATTGACGGCAGCGTAAGCACTCAGGGTCGCCGTACCGTAACCTGCAACTACTGAATTGAGCACTGTAAAGCCGATCGCCGCACTGCTCTGACCGAGTGCCGTCGGAAAACCGACGCGCATGAGTTCGAAGAATTTCCGCCATTTTAGTCGAACGCCGCGCAGCCGTACACGGACATTGTTCGCACGTGAACGTATAGCGACCAGACCAAGCAGTACTTTAACGGCTTGAGCTATCACTGTAGCCCAGGCCGCGCCGGCAATCCCCATCCCCAAACCGCGCAAGCCGAACAAAGGTTCATATTCAAAAATGAACAGCGGATCTAAAACAACATTCAAGATCGATGAAAAGACGCTGATGATCATCGTGACTTTCGTCTTACCCTGTGCGCTCAAAATAGCATAAAATGCCAAATACGCGATCTCGAAAAAGTAGCCTAGAAGTAAAATGGACAAATAAACAGATGCTAGACTCGCTAACTCACCGGTCGCACCCATCCAACGAACAAAGGAAGGCGCAAGTGATGAGCCAAATCCGGACAGCAAAACGCCAAGGGCTAAACAAAAAAGTACGACGTGTGTCGCGTACGATTCCGCTTTCTGATGCTCATCCTGTCCTAAAAGTTGCGCAATGATGGCGGTCGCAGCAATAGCAAGGCCAATACCCAATGATACAAATAAGTAGTGAGGAGGCCAAACAAAGCTAGTCGCAGAAAACTGAACAATCGAAAGCTGCGCTACCCACAGCCCATCAGCCAGATTGTAAAAAGACGCGATGAGATTGTTAAACATGAGCGGAATCGAGACTGAAAACAGGACCGAATAAATCGGTCCTGCTAGAAGATCGCGATTTAGGCGTTTGTTTCTTTCCACCATTCAACACTCCTGACTTGAAGTACATCTTACCTCACCACGAACACGGGAACAAGTTTTCCGACTGTAACGTCCTTCGCGCCTGACGTCTTGCCGGCAAGAATTGTGTCCGGCACTTCAGCAGTGGCGTAACGCCCTCGCGCCTGACGTCTTACCCCATCGCGAACGCGAGAACATGTTACTAGATGCAACATGCCGATTAAAAAGATATGCGTCCTCCGGATGATGCAACATGCCAATTTAAAAGATTAACTTCCTCTGGATAAATAAGGTATTCTTCGACAGGCAATACCGCGAAAAAACCAATTTATAAAAGCCAGTTTATGATTATAGAAAGAATAATAATTACGAGCGCCGCGATCACACACCAGAGGAACGATGATTTCCGAGAAGAATCATCGTTTGCGTTGCCGCGACAAGCGCCGCATCCAATACAGTAGTTATGATCTTCATTTCGCAAAATCTCATCTGAAGTGCCAACACAGGGACGATTGATACTCTCGCGCTCACTGACTGCCGTCTGCTGGGACGACAACAGTGACTCCGAAACTTTATTTTGGTGCCCGGTTTCCATCCTACGCCTCATCCTGTTCTGAAGCGGCAATTTGTTTTGTGAGCGAGGAAATACGCTTCTCTTCACGCTTGACATCGGATTTCCGGCCGGCCTTAATAAAAAGACGGCGCGCTTCAATGCTTCGCGAGAGCGCCTCCTTGATATCGCCTTGTTGCTCAAGATAAAGACTTTCCAGCGAAAGAATTTCGCGAAGTGCTGATTCCGATTCCACCGTCTCGGCATAATTGCGTGCAAGTTTCAAATAGATGTCCGCCTGCGTGTAGTTTTTCAACGCCATAAACTGTTCTGCCTGACCGGCAAAATTGTGTGACAAACGAAGAAAGTAACGCGGCATTGTGGAAACAAGGTCAACCAATTCGTTCCTATAATTCTTGATTGCCTCTTCCCTATCGCCGACCAAAGCGGCTAATCGCGCGCGTTCATGAAGTACGGATGGAGTAATATCTTTCGGGTGTTGCCTCGCATCGCTCGCCTCTAACTCATCTAAAATAGCGCGCGCCGGTTTTGCACGACCGATACTGATCAGTGCACGCGCTTCACCGAGCTGTGCCAGAGCTCGCTCAGGCGGCCTAAGCGTTTTGTCACGACCGCATCCCCGAAAATAAGAAACCGCTTTTTCATAAGCGCCGATTTCAAGAAGGCGAAAGCCTTCATCAAGTTGCATCATTGGATCTTTCATAAGATCATTTTAGCACGATAAGATCATTTATATACAGCAAAGATTACGATAACATGACGAATAATTCGGCAAAGTTCACAATTTATTCGCCACTTTCGACTTGGTTTCCTGTACAATATGTTCGAGACAAATAAAAACTCACTGATAACAGGGGCTGATTCATACAATGATTGGTAAATATATTGGGCGGTTTCTCATGCAAGGAGAAGATCCGCTGATGATTGACGCTGAACAGTGTGCCACCGTGCGCACCGAAAACACCTTGATGCATGCGATGTTGTTGCTGACTTCTGTCGGCTATACATCCATTCCCGTTCTCGACGATCGCTCTCAATTAGCCGGTACTATTACGATGCCGGGCATCGTAAACGGTGTTTTAGAAGACGACAATTACAACTGGGAACTTTTAAATTGCCGCAAGGTACGCGATGTGATGCAAATCAACCCGCCGACGGTTTTTGATGACGCGAAACTGGAGGATGTGTTACGTCTGCTTATCCAATCGAATTACATCTGTGTTACCGACAGGAAGAATCGTTTTAAAGGTATCGTTGCACGAAAACAAATTCTAAAAAGGCTAAACCGACTGGCGCACGAATTTGAGATCGCATATGACGTCACACCTGCTCATGCGACCGACCTTGCAACCTACGATTATTCGTCAATAACGATGAAAGACCTCAGGGCGATCTGATTTTCCAACCTTATAGAGAGTCGACGCACCGGAAGGCTTGTCATTACAGAAGAGGCCTTCATAGTGCGTATGCTATAATGCATCCAAATCACCCGAATACAGCTGGAGGAACGCTGATCACATGTCAATTAATGTAACCCGATCTTCCATGCCGTCCTTTGAGGCTTTTTGTGACGAGATTCGTCCGCTTTGGGAAAGTCGATGGTTGACAAATCAAGGGTTAAAGCATCAGGCGCTTGAAGAAGCGCTCAAGGCATTTCTGGACGCTCCTTATCTCACACTTTTTGTAAATGGTCATCAAGCACTCGAAGGTATCTTGCGTGCCATGGATCTCGAAGGCGAAGTCATTACCACGCCCTTCACATACGCGTCAACAACGCACGCCATAACCCGAACAGGACTTAAACCGGTTTTTTGCGATGTGCGCCCCGACAACTTAACGCTCGACCCGGCATTGATAGAGCCTTTGATTACCGACAAAACGTGCGCCATTCTTCCCGTTCACGTCTACGGAAATCTCTGTGACGTCGATGCAATTAAATTGATCGCTGATCGTTATCAGCTCAAAGTGATTTACGACGCCGCACATGTCTTTGGAGTTCGCAAAGGCGAAAAAAACGTTGCCGCATTTGGCGACGCCTCTATGCTGAGTTTTCACGCGACAAAAGTCTTCCACTCGATTGAAGGCGGCGCCGTCATATACCATGATCCAACGCTTGTAGACCGCCTCAACGCGGAAAAGTGTTTCGGACTGGATGACTTCGAATACTCCGGCGGCAACTCAAAAATGAACGAGTTTCAAGCGGCAATGGGATTATGCAATCTTCGGATCATTCAAGATGAAATTAATAAACGCGCCGTCGTGGCCGAGCGCTACATGGCAAACCTTAAAGACATTGATGGACTTACTTGCTGGACGCCTGAAAAGGACATCACGCCTAATTACGCATACTTCCCCGTCCTTTTCGATGCCGATCGCTTTGGTCTGACGCGCGATGAAGTAAGCGATCTTCTCGCGCAAGAAGACATCTACGCTCGCAAATATTTCTACCCTCTGACAAGTGCATTTCCTTGCTATGTCGGAAAAATCGATCCCGGCTACACACCGGTCGCGGAAAAGGCTGCCGCGGACGTGCTCTGTTTGCCAATGTACGCGGATCTTGACATCCATGACATCGATCTGATCTGTGATCTGATCATCCAAGCAAAAAGGAGTTAATTGTATGAAAGGTATTATTCTGGCCGGCGGTAAGGGCACCCGCCTCTACCCCATGACAAAATGCATATCGAAGCAGTTGCTGCCCATCTACGACAAACCGTTAATTTATTATCCGCTTTCAATCCTGCTTCTGACCGGAATTCGAGAAGTCCTGATCATCTCTACGCCGGAAGACACGCCGATGTATGAGCAGCTCCTAGGAGATGGAAATAAGATCGGCGTTTCTATTGAATACAAAGTTCAAATGACGCCGCGCGGTCTGGCAGACGCGTTCATCGTCGGCGAGGATTTCATTGGTGACGACAACGTCTGTCTCATTCTCGGCGACAATGTCTTCTTCGGTCAGAACCTCTCGGCCACCCTTTGGAAAGCCGCGGAAAGGACAAAAGGCGCTACCATTTTCGGCTATCCTGTGAAAAACGCGCAGGCATTCGGCGTCGTCGAATTCGACGATCAAGGCAGGGTGCTTTCGATTGAGGAAAAGCCGGAACACCCGAAATCCAATTACGCCGTTCCCGGCCTCTACTTTTATGACAACCGTGTCGTCGATATCGCCAAGAACGTCAAACCGTCTGCGCGCGGCGAGATTGAAATCACGTCGGTTAATAACGCTTATCTTGAGATGGGCGAGTTACACGTCGAACTGCTTGGGCGCGGTATCGCGTGGTTAGATACGGGTTCGCCGGACGGCCTCCTGAAAGCGGCCGAATTCGTCGAAGCGATACAGTCGAGGCAGGGATTTTATATATCCTGTATTGAAGAAATTGCATGGCGCCGCGATTTCATTACGACAGAAGAACTCCTCTCCATCGGCGAAGAGCTGAAAATGACAGAATACGGCAAGTATCTTATCGACCTTGCAAAGACAGACCAGCGATAATTTAATATACATTCCATATAAAAAAGGCTGCCTCTTTCTCGATGTTAATCAACATCTTTGAGGTAGCCTCTTTTTTATGTGAATCAGCAGCTACAATAG
>JAAZJV010000169.1 GCA_012800135.1 Clostridiaceae bacterium
GCAAAGTCTTGGTCGGAGTGACAAGACTTGAACTTGCGGCCTCTTGGTCCCGAACCAAGCGCTCTACCACCTGAGCCACACCCCGACGCGAAACTGATACTACATGGAACTTGCCGAAAAGTCAAGGATACGGATCGTTTAGGTCTTGCGATAAAGCTGAAATCGCTACTGCTCAGTTGAAAATAAGACAAAGAAGATGACATCACGGTGAAACAATAAATGTCAATAGATCGACAATTTTATATGAACTTAATATATGAGCAACGTAATATTCTCACGCACCAAATATAATCTATTTTATAAATTTGTAAGGTGAGAGATGATGGACAAAGAAATAATTATTCACAAAACATGCGCGCTGCATAAGACCTGTCCCGGAAATATTGTCACAGAAAAAGAGTCCATTTCTCCTGAGATGATTGGCCTCAACATTTTCGACGAGCCGCTTATAGGGTTTGCTTCTGCAACAGACGAACTGTTTGAAGCATTTAAAAGGACTGATATTGTCGGCCCTTGGTTTCTAAGCCCCAGGGAATGGTTGCCAGAAGCTAAGACCGTGATATCGCTTTTCTTTCCCTACACAGAAGCTGTAAAATCAGCGAACCGGAAAGCAACGATGCATCCTGCGCCGGAATGGTTACACGGCAGAATTGAAGGTCAAGCTTATCTCCTAATATTTATCGAGAGATTGAGAAAATGGTTTGAAGACAACGACTTCAAAACCTGTGTTCCA
Source organism: Clostridiaceae bacterium (assembly GCA_012800135.1). Classification (GTDB taxonomy): domain Bacteria; phylum Bacillota; class Clostridia; order Saccharofermentanales; family DTU023; genus UBA4923. The sequence goes on from JAAZJV010000169.1 coordinate 734, forward strand.
ATCACCGATCAGCGATTTGAAGTCGTCGTGCCCGGAAACAACTTTAAACAGTATTCCTGTGTCACGGCGGATACCTTTAGCAGCAATTGGTCTGAACGCCACGTGGCCTACATAGCCGGTTTGGGCACGTTCGGCCTGTCAAAAGGTCTTATCACTAAAAAAGGAATGGCCGGCCGCTTCATATCCATTATTATCAGTAAAGAATTGCCTGCCGACCGGCGCCACTATACCGGCATTTACGATTATTGCAACAGATGCGGTGTTTGTGTTAAAAGATGTCCGGCACAGGCCATCAGCCTCGCTAAAGGGAAAGATCATAATCTATGCGGATCCTGGCTGAGCAAAATGGGCAGTCTCTTTAAACCACGTTACGGTTGCGGCCTATGCCAAACCGGTGTTCCCTGTGAAAGCGCCATACCGAGAAAAAAGGACACAGCGCCGCTCCCCGAGAGTTTCTCTCTGAGCCGTTTGACCCGTTAATTGAGAATAAGTGCGATTCGGGCGAAATTAAAGCGCGCGTCGGTTCCTTACTCGTCTAGGAGAGCAGCGGCAAGATCCTCTAATAGTGACGCGTCAATCTTTTTTCCCTGCAGTTGATCAGGTCTCTTTTTGAGCGTCTCCAAAAGACGCATACGCCTTCGAGCCTGTTCAATATTCGCCTGATGTCCGGACAAGAGCACGTCCGGAACAGAACGTCCTCTCCACATGGAAGGACGTGTATATTGAGGTTCTTCAAGGAAATGCGAAGCGAATGATTCACGCTGCCAAGCATCTTCATCCGGCAAGACTCCGGGGATCAAGCGTGTGATCGCATCAATGATGACGGCGGCTGCAAGCTCTCCGCCTGTCAAAATAAAGTCACCTATCGATACTTCCTCAGCACCGATCGCGTCTAATACTCGACAATCGACGCCTTCGTAATGGCCACAGAGTAAAATCAGATTCGATGTCTTTGAAAGTTCGAGCGCCATGC
>JAAZJV010000170.1 GCA_012800135.1 Clostridiaceae bacterium
ATCGACGAGTCGGAATCCCAATCGAGTGATCTGCGATGTATCGTTGGCCAGTTCCCCTTCTTTCCAGGATATCGTTTGCGTTTTTAATGTATCTTCGATCCGGCGAGGATCAGACTCAAATACGACTCCGTTTGCATCCTCTAGAAGCAATTGGATTGTCTTTTCTCGATGATCCGGATTGAAAAGCACCAGTTCTATCGCAGAGTAAGGCGACAGATTGAGTGGCGGATAGGCCGATGCCATCGTGAGCGCAGCATCCCATTCGACAGGCCGTTCGTCAGCGTTGCGATACGTCAACTCAATATCCGCATCACTGTAACCGCGCGACGGCATAACGAGATCTAATGATGCGCGTCCGCGTATCACTTCCCATAGCGGCTTTTCTCCGGGCTGATTTGTCTTTCTGGAGCGCGGCACGTCTTGAGTGATCGGCTCTTCCCAAGCGAAATGTGTAAGGCTGTCACAATCAAACCACGGCATCGGCAACAAATAAGAAGATGCTTCACGATCTGCACGAAAAGGTAAAACCGGCATATCGCCCGCGCCTATCAAATTCGCATCGCCATTAAAATTCGCATAGCCGTAGGCAATGGAAACGGGCTGCTCAATGGCATCATGCCAAACCAGCACACGAACACCGTAGAGGATGCGCGCGTCAGCTTTGACAAACACGCGGCTTTCATCACAAACCGAAAAACCCTTAAGTACAGCATCGCCGTTTCTCAAATAAAGGTCTTGACCGCGCGTCGCATCCTGAGAGAAATCGACCATCCATTTATTGCCGATGCGCTCCAGCCCAACCGGTTGAGGTGCTCCCCTCGGTGCATCGCCTCCGTACATAAGGCCAAGCGCTGTTTTCGCCATGCGACGTCCCACATCTGCTTTCGCCGACGGCGTCAACGCGCCGCAACGGCGCTCCTTATCAGGATAAGATAAAGGAAGATCATACAGCGTCACCAGTCCTGCGCGAACAGGAAGCGTATGACAGGCGTAGGCGAGCATTTCATTGAATTCGGCTTCACCGAATGCGTCTAGTCCGTTATAAAGAAAGGGCGGAAGCTGCGTCAAAACGAGAGTCAGCTTGCCGTCCATTGGCTCAAATAAGGTTTCAAAAGTGGAGACAAGGCGCGTGAGAGCACGGTGATAATAATCTATGCTGTCAACATCGTTTTCGCCATGAAACCAAAGAACACCGGATAGCGCAAGACCGACAAACGGAGCGACTTTGTGATTGAACATAGCACTCGGTTGATTTCGCGTTGAAAATTTGCGTTCAAGCGGCACTTGATCCTGAGCAACCAAAGTTTTTCGGATAGATGCACGCGGAACAACGATCGGCACTTCCTCAGGTCGATCCGGCTTAAGACCATGGAGGAGAGCTACCGTTTGCGGTTTAGGAAAAACAGGACGGCCGGACGGATCAATATCTCGACCGCCTCTTTTTACCTGTTTTTCTATTGACTCTTCGTTCCACGACGCTTCATCACGATACTGGCGCACCTCACGCACGTGATTCTTGATTACGGGATCGTTTTCAATCGTTTCACGCGGTAACCACGCGTGTATGGAAGTCCGGCAGGCCGCTGCACAAATCACACCTATTGGAATATTGAGCGCATTGAAAAGTTCTTGCGCAAATGTAAAGGCCACAGCAGACACATCTGCACAAAAATAAGGTTGATCACCGCGGTGCCAAAATCCGCCCTGAGCTTCGCCTAGCGGCTGATAACTGTACGCAGGGACCTTCTCTGATAGACCGTCTTCATTCATCTGATAAAAACGGATTGCTGAATAATTAACGGAATCTTCTAGAAACGGGGCAACATCGGATTGTCGTACAGTCTGTGCCATATTGTCCTGCCCTGCAGCATACCAAACATCGCCGATTAAAATATCGCGGATCACCTGAACTTCGCCAACAGACTGAACGGTAAGGCGGCAAGGATCGAATGAAGGCAGAAGCGGAGGCAATTTAAACTCGAAGTACCCGTCGGGATCGGCAATCTCTTCATCATGAAAAAGGACGCCGAATTGTATGTCAGCGTCAGCCGGCGCGTCACCGTCTTGCGGAAAACGTTCAAACGTGACCGAGACAGGCGCATTACCGACTGTAAAGCCGAATAGTTTCGACGGTACTTTCCTCTGAAGCACCATGCCGTCACCATATATTGTTGCAAGCCTCAAGTTAGGCACGACTTTCACTGCCATCCCTTCCAAGGTTATCTGTTAATTGGCTAAGGGCGCTAACAAAGGTATATGAGATCGATCATAAAAACCTTTCGCAACCCTTGTGTTCATCCGTCCTATAACGCCGGTATAAATTCGCTTACGTCCAGTACAAAAATCACTTTCACCTATCATACTACAATCCCGCTGGCCGTTGTTTCGTCATAGACAGAATGATCTTTACAGCAAACGGTCTCAGCGTTAGCAGCAAAATCCTGATAAAAAAACGATTTTATCTCTCAATGCACAGTGCACGCAAAAATTCGTCGTTTGCCGAGGAATCTACATAAGCACCGTTTTTCAATCATCAGGACACGGTATTTATCAGAACGGATTCTCGAACAAGTCGCGCGCCGGCAGCGTCTTCAGGTGAAAGGCAGCCATACAGCACAAGCGACTTCAACAGGAGATCGATCCGCAAATGGTTGACAGAACCTGCCCCGCAAGTAATAAGCAAAGTGTCATTGTCTGAGACATCATCATCCATGATTTTTGACGAAAGTTCTACCGTTGTCGTTTTCTTTTTACGGATGTGCTCCACCATTACCGGCGCTCCGGTAAAGGTTTTCCTGTAAGCAGTACTTACTCCCGGCGCTTCGATGCGATACTTGGCTCCGTAAACGCGCGACATGAGACTTCTTCCGACGGACTCCGTATAAGTTGCATCAATGACGCGGACACTTTTCGGGAGAACAGTATTAAGTCTTCGTACAGCATCTTCGAGGTCAAATGCGATCACCTCACTCGATGCGTCAAGGCCGACTTCCACGGGATCGCGTTCAAGTTCAATGCCGCACCCCGCAGGCAACCCAAAAACGATATCCGGACGCGGATTAAAAGCGCCTTCAGACCAAGCAAGAGGCCATGACGCGCGATTCATTGCTCTTGAAAAAAGACGCACCATGTCAAGATGCGCGAGCCAGGTCGTTGAATCCATTCTCGAGTAATAAAAAAGCACACGATTACGCTGCAAACTGCTCATGTCTTAGTGCCTTTCTCGTCTGCCTTACGCGGCGGCTGTAAACACACACCGCTGCCATACTTACCTGCGCCGCAATGCGAACACTGCTCAAAGCATGCCGGCGTCGTCTTACCCTCCATGGCGCGCCGCCATTCTCTCTCTAAAAAGGTCCGTTGCACACCGATCTGAATGTGCTCCCACGGAAATATTTCATGTAGCGGTCGTTCACGCGTGTAAAAGGAGATCCCTCCGGGCAGCTCAGATAGCAAAGGCTCCCAAATATCCCAGCGAAAATGCTCGTGCCAAGCGTCCAGCACAGAGCCTTGCATCCACGCTTTCTCGATAACGTCTGCCAAGCGTCGATCGCCTCGAGCAAGCACCGCTTCCAGCACAGAACTTTCAAACTGATGCCATTGGTAATTGACACGTCGATTCCGTCCCAGCGCCAATGCGACGCGCTGCTGACGATCGCTCATTTCATCAGGGCTGATTTGTCCCGCCCATTGAAAAGGTGTAAACGGCTTTGGAATGAAAATAGACGTGCTCACATTAACAAAAAAGCGTCGAGGACGCAGTTGATCGGGAATCTCGCGCCACCGAGCAATCAAACGATTCACCATGTCTCCGATGCCGTCTACATCGTCGCAGGTCTCAGTGGGCAACCCGAGCATATAATAGAGTTTGATGCGATCCCAGCCGTTTCGAAGCGCGACTTCTGTTGCTTGCAACAAGTCTTCCTCGACGATGTTCTTGTTGATCACATCTCGTAAACGCTGAGTGCCCGCCTCAGGCGCAAATGTGAGACCGGCTCGGCGAGTCGTCGCCACCTGCTCGGCCATATCTCGTTCAAACGCATCTAGCCTGAGTGAAGGCAACGAAAGATTCACATGATTCTTTTCAGCGCGAGGAATGAGCGCCTCTAACAATTCTGAAAGCTGCGAATAATCGGTCGTAGAAAGCGACAACAGTCCCAGCTCATCGCAACCGGTCTTTTGAAATAGCTCATGCGCCGCGTCGGAAAGACGCTTGAAAGAGCGCTCCCGCATGGGTCGATAAGTAAAACCTGCCTGACAAAATCGACAACCGCGAGCACATCCGCGAAAGATTTCCATCACCATGCGGTCATGTACGACATTGAGATGAGGGACGATAGGCGCCAAAGGCATCTTTGCCTTATTCAAATCACGGATGACACTTTTTTGAATAACGCGCGGCGCTTCGGGTACGTTGGGCAAAATCGTGTCAATTGTCCCGTCAGGACAATACGTTACATCATAAAATGCCGGCACATAAACTCCATCAAACCGGCACGCTTCAAGCAGAAAGTCACGCTTCGTCATGCGATTTTGCTTCTTCTTGCGGTAAAGCGCGGTGATATCCGACAGAAGTTCTTCTCCGTCACCGATCATAATAAGGTCGAAAAAGGGCGCCATCGGCTCCAGATTACATGCGACCGGTCCTCCGGCAACCACAAGGGGATCCCGTTCACCGCGATCGACACTCCGAAGCGGAATATTACCTAAGTGAAGCATATCGAGAACCGTCGTATACGCCAGTTCATATGATATAGACATCCCGACGATGTCAAAGGCGTAGAGCGGTGTTCCCGATTCGAGCGAGAAGAGAGCGATGTTTTCTTTTATTAGTTGCTCACGCATATCCGAAGCAGGCTCAAAAAAGCGCTCACACCACGTGTGATCATCTGCATTCAGAGTCGCGTAGAGAATTTGAAGCGCAAGATTTGACATTCCGATCTCATAAAGATCGGGGAAACAAAATGCAAATCGTACACGGTCTTCTTCTTGCAAACGGAAGAAAACATCCCGTTTATCGCAAGATTGCCACTCCCCGCCTGTATAGCGCGCCGGTTTCTCTACCTTACGCAGAAGAGAGCGCTGTTTTGCTTCAGAAAGACTGCTCCAAGAGGTCAACGGCGTTGCCTTTCTGCAAGAAGGCTTTCCAGCTCAGCACGGCGTTTTTCATGGCCAGGTTTGCCGAGAAGGGCAAACATGTTGCTTTTATAAGCTTCGACACCCGGTTGATTGAACGGATTTACCGCGTCCATCAGACAGGATAGAGCGCAGGCGCGTTCAAAGAAGTAGATCAGTTCGCCCATTGCGAACGCTGAACGCTTCTCACATGTCACACTCATATTGGGCACGCCGCCCGCCACATGTGCTAAAGCCGTACCCAGCATGGCCTTGTCGTTGACCTCCGACATAGGCGTCCCGGCAAGATACTGCAATTGATC